>NZ_QQPQ01000023.1 GCF_003346715.1 Oceanispirochaeta sp. M1 | reverse complement strand
TCTGAAGAGCAGATGCTATTTGACGACGGCTGAGATCCGACTGAATATATAGTCGAATTATTTCTTTTGACTTCTTCACGGTAATCCTCTTCTGCGGCACATTCATCTCCTGAAATCTGTTTTTCAGAAGTAGTGTGCTCTTCTTTTGAGGTTGAATGAAGTCATTAAAAAAATGATTCCGGAAATCGCTTAAAAAGTGGCAACTTTAAACCGGAATGGGTGGCAACCTTCGTCCGGAATCACTGGCAACTTTGAACCGGGATGGGTGGCAACTTTCATCCGGATTTTCTATAATGAATACATATTAACATTTAGCCTTTAGATCTCACAATATAAGAGATTATATGATTACAGGAGTTTTTTATGTATAAGTTACTTCTTACTACAGCCCTAGTTTTATTATTAGTTTCTTGTCGTGATTCACAGGATGAATTAGACAATCCATCATCAGAAAACTATTTGCTTAGTAGTTTATCAGTCTCAGAGGGAGTACTTGAACCTGCATTTAGTCCCGATACTCATGAATATACTGTTGATCTTACGACTGATACCACAAGTCTTTCTATTTATGCATCATCTGAAGAAGGCCTATCAGTCAGCATTGATGGTACTATTTCAGGAAGTAAAGTAATCACCTTATATCCTGAAGAAAATACGGTTGATGTTATTGTCACGTCAGAAGATGGGGAAAACACTTCTGAGTATTCTATAAATATAAATTGTGCACGCTATTTACGGGAACCAGAACGGTATCAATTAGATACTTCGATGCAACAAAAATTTGGATTAGTGTGTGAAAACTCAAATGGTGATAAAGTTTCAATCAGTAGTATGGTAGATACGTTATATGCGATGCATTATATCGATGGTAGTGGATTCGGACAATTAGTTGAGATTGGGTCTCTGCTTTATAATGAGAGTGATTTTGATGCGGTTATCGATTCTGATGGTAATATTCTTGTTGTATATGCTCATAGAGCTAGTAATTCATCACCAGAAATTTTTTATGTTGCCTATAAACCAGGAACAGGTTGGTCTTCTCCCACATTATTGAGTCCCTCAGGAGAAAACACTAATTCATTTCAACTGATACTGGATGAAAATGAAACTCCTATTATAAGTCTGTATACTTCAAATAAGGTTTTATCATCAGTCTTTAGTTTTTCTAGTGGATGGTCAACTCTTGTTGAAGTTGATTCTAATAATGGTGTTTATAGTAACTTACAACTAATTCAAGCAGGAGATAAGTATTATATCTTCTGGCAGAATCTAAACAATATTAATCCAGTTGTAGGTGCACAAGGTATTTACTATTCAGTTAGAACAGAAGGTGGACAGTGGTCAAATCCAATTCAATTATATAATAAAACTATAGTAAATTTTGGGCTTAATGCTGATGGAAATAGTCAGGGCGAAATTTGTATAACATTTACTGAAAGTTCATCTACTGTAAGTGGTTCTAAAGTTGTAGCGATTTACTACAGAGAAAGTTATGGTTGGGGTACACCAGTTGAAATAAGTAATTCTGTTGTAGGTGGAGGCCGAGCAGAATTGGGAATAGATGAAACTGGGAATGTACTTATAGCATACATTGGAGATGGATTAGATCAAGATACCTGGACAAATAGGTATATGGCTGGAGTTGGATGGTCTGGTCCCTCACTGACATTATCAGGTGGAGCAACAGACCATGTGGTCACATCCATAGCTGATTACACTTTCATCTTGGTTTTCAATCAGTATATTCCATCAATACCTAGTCTATTATATTACTCAATCTTCAATATATATAATGGTTGGGAAGAATTCAAAACACTTGGAGAATCCCATTATTATTTCACTGCTTTCAATCACATTTCAAAAGTTGCTAACGGTGATACAGCTATTGTTTTTGCTGGTAAGGAGTATTCATCAAGCATGATTTTATTACACCATCGATGGTACAAATAAATATTTAGTATTTAAGCTAATTTTTAACTGAGTATGATTCCCTGCTGATTTGCCGTAAATATTCCATACCTCATGGCATCCATATAATGGTCATTGATCTTGATGTTTTTCATCAGGCCTGGGCTACATTGCCTGGTACTCAGCCGGGTATAACCGGCAGCTTCAGCAACAGTTAATAATCCGTCCATTATTTCCTCCCATAGATTGCTTTGATAATACTTTTCGGTCCACTGCGATAACAAGCTCTGACACTGTGTTATCACTGTCAGATAGGACCAATGCAAGATTTCAATCTTCTCTAGAAATACTGTAATCGATTTTTTTGAATCCCGGGGGTAGGGAATACCCTACCTTTTATAAGGATCAAATTGCTCCCGGTACTATCTTAGCCTGGATCTCTGCAATCTCTTTCAAGTCTTCAGTCTCATAATGGGTGTAATAGTCTGTCATCTGAGTCGATTTGTGACCCGTCATTTTCTGCAGTTTACTGTCAGTGATATTGTTGCTTCGCATGATGGTATTGAAGTAATGCCGCCAGCTGTGAAAGGAGATGTTCTTCTCCTTTATTTCATCTGCAGTCATGCCCATTCTCTTTAATGCCCCTCTAAGGGCATAGGAGCAGCTTGTGCCATGGATGGGAATCCCCGGATTATGATCTGAAGCAAAGATGAAATCCTCCTCTGATGAATGTTCCATACTGACAAAGGCAGAGCTTAATGAAGGAGGTAAGGGAATACTTCTGACCGTTTTGGTTTTTGTCGGCGTCAACCCGTATTTGGGAGAGTACTGCTTATCGACCGTAACTATATTGTTATTAACATCCTGGTACTGTAATCCCAGGACTTCTCGTAAACGCATTCCCGTACAGGCTGACAACAGATTGGCGTAATAGCTTTTATTGTTCTGCCAGAGTTCTTCTTTTCTATTTTTACTGAAAAGGATACCCACAATTTCCCTATCCAGAATCCCTTTTACCTTGGTGCTTGATCTTAAGGGGCTGATTTTTTTACTCACATCTTCGCTGGTATGCCCTCTTCTAACCGCATCAGAGAGCATCACGCTTAAGATGTTCTTGTAGTTGTTGGCTGATGTGGTAGAGAGTCCGTTTTCTGTTAAGTGCTGCAACCAGTTTTCAATATCATTGGGTTTAATATCCGCCAGTTTCATGGATGAGAAATAGGGGATGATATGCTTTGCTGTTATCCTCAGACTTGAATCGGCATAGCCTCTTGTGATGTCCCGCCGGGTCCGTCTGTATCTTAAATATTCACACTTCTCCCAGATCCACCAATCCTTCGAAAACTGCTTGAAAGTCATCTGTCCCCCCTTTACAGGGCAAAGATTCTTCTGTCTCATCAGTTTAAAGCACAGGGCTCTGGCGGCTGACTTGGTGATCTGGCCGGTTGAAAAAGCAGCGGTTCTCTTACCAGATTCATCATAGGTCTGGTAATACCAAATGATCCGACCGGAATCCATTTTTCTGGGGAATACCGTGAAGGGCTCTCTGTATCTCATTGTTACCTTCCTTTTCGACGCGCTATCAAAACTGCTATCACGTCAGAAATTTTGATTTACAGAGAAGATTGGAAGTCTTGTAACTTGTTATCATGTATAGAATAAAACTATGTGTTGCTTTTGTCAACGATCCGTTCTATTTTATAATACACAATGCAGAAGCTGACCATACTAATCCTGATAACTCTTTTTCTGTCACCACTTCTGTCTGCAGAGGAAGAGTCTATTATTCTGGATAGGGATATTCTATATTGGAAACCCGCTGGTCCGGATCTTATAATCCCCGATACCTACTTCTCTCCGGAGCTTTTACAGTATCCTGAGGGTGCCTTCAGGAGCAGTCTCTTCTTTCCACTAAGCAGGGATGCGCAAGTTGTTTCACAGGAGAATGAGACAGAAATCAGCGATCAGGAGCTTCTTATCAACTGGACTCCTCCATCATTGTTTACAGTGGAGGAGAAGAAGAGGGATCACTCTTTTTCAGCATATGGCTCCTATCCCTATGGAAGCGGAGTTCTGCTGGAGGGACAAGGTGAACTCTTTTATTATGAGGCAGGAGCTAATTATGCTCATGGGGAAGGTCATCCTCACTGGATAGCTGCTGCTGCCGGAGTAAACAGCAGCCTTCATAATCTTGATACCCGTCTTGCCTGGAGATTTAAAGAGACTCCTTCTCTTCTATCCCTGTTTCAATGGAATCTTTCATCATCCCCCTCTGATTGGATAGAACTGAGTGGGGGAGCCGGATTTCAATCTCTCTATCTCCTGAATCCTTCAGATTCAGTATCAGACATCGGGAGTCTGGGTGGATCGGATCATCAGTGGAAGGCATCAACAGTTTTCGGTGGAGATATTAAACTGCTTTCCATGAATGCCGGAACATCAATTACAGCTGAGTACAGAGAGTCTCAGGCCGAATCATACTGGAGATTCACTCCGGAACTGGAGCTCAGTAAAAACTATAAAGGCCGGAAAGGTGACTGGAGTCTTGAAGCCGGAATCCTTGTAGACCTCTACAGTTCTGAACGTAGGGTTCAGTACTTTCCCCAGCTTCATATTGATTATATCAATTACAGCAGCTGGAGTTTTTATCTGGACAGCGAAAGTAGTGAACTGGATGACTCTCAGGTCCATTCTTTCCTTGTAGAAGAAGTATACAGTTCTCCTGAGACAGCTTTTTATCGTTATCATAATCTGGAAACAGGGTTTTATATCATAAAGGAGAGCTTCCAGATCAATATGGGTGGCGGATTTATCACAGGAACTTTTCCTGAAATAGAAGGAAACATCCTGAAATCAAACAGAAAATCACTATTTTTCATAGATTCCTCTGTCAGTTGGAAATATAAAGCAGGAAAAGTCACGGAATTAAACTGCTATGCCGATTATCAGGATAGGGGAAGTCTTCGCTTTTTTCTTGAAAATCGCTGGTTATGGAGAAAAACAGAAGAAAGATCTGCTTTCGGCATTATGCTGAGGGCAGGTAACCGTGAACTGCTGAGAGGGTATAGATATTTCTTCGACGATTCATCCGATCTGATGACCGGAGCCGGATTTGAAATAGAGTTTATCAAACCCTTGCAAACAGCAGTATATATGGATTATCTTCCCCTGAACAAAAGCATTGAGGGCCGTATTGAGCTCAGTTGGGCCTACTGAAGTTGATACTCTTAAGAGTGTAACTTTTGCATATTCCCGGTGTATTAAGGAAAGTAAGGTTAGATAATGGGATCGGATTCATCAATTTTTATGACAAGGGCTGTGTTTCTCTCACTGCTTTTTCACGTCTTTGCCCTTTATCTGATGTCATTTTTTCTGACTTTAAATCCTCCGGCAGAGGTGTTTCCAAAGATTAAGGTATATTTCACTGCATCAGCACCTGAAGTTTCAGGTTCTGAATCACAGAATATTACTGTGCAGGAACAGCCTGTAGCAGAAACAGTGAGGAAAGCTGTTAAAGAAGTTGTGTCTGCTGTAGAAAATCTGATTCCTTCAAAAGTTGATATTCCGGTAGTAGAGAAGATTGTGGAACAACCTTTGAGTGACGATCTCAATTATGAACAACTTATGCCGCTGCCTCAGAACACAGGAGATCAGGAAGTAAGACCTATAATGCAGGAGAGCACTCAGAACATGGTACAGCCTGAAGAAGTTGCAGATCCTCAAGTGAAGTCTTTTCCTGATTTGGAAGAGAATATCAGCAGTTCAGAGGCTGTTGTCCTGGATGGACAGATTGGAGAAACCGTTGAAACTCCCGGTACAAACCATGACAGTGCTGCAGGCAATAGTGATATAGCCGACCTTGAATGGACAGGAGGATCTGCAGTTCTTCGAACAGTGCCTGAACCGAATTTTCAACTTCCATATAATGCGATATTACCCGATACAATCATGATATCCTTCAGGGTACAGTCTGACGGTACAGTCAGGTTAATCAAGATACTCCCTCCGGGATCAGGACATATAAACCTGGATCAGCAAATCAGAACTTATGTAAATTCCTTTATTTTCGATTCTTTTAACTCATCTGAAGAAGATAAAATAGGATTACTTCGTCTGAGTCTCAGAGATAGGGGGGGCGGCGGAATATGAAAAAACACCACAGCCTCCTGTTTCATTTTCTACAGATTCTCCTCCTTCTTATTCTGATTGTCTCAGCCTTTCTAGGCTATCATTCAATCTCTGAGAAAATTGATACGGCTGTGGCAGAGATAAAAAGGGATCTGATTGGTCAACTGGAAACACAGTACAGCATCCGCCTGGAGTATGATTCAATCTCTCCCTCTTTTTTGAGTTCAATCCTCGTAAAGGATGTAAAAATTTATGCTGAAGGACAGTCTGAGCCTCTTCTGCAGATAGAGAAGCTGAAACTGTATCATGATCTTCCCGGACTCCTTTTTCGAGGGACTACTGTCATCAAAAGTGTGAATGCATTAGATCTGAAACTGGAAATTGATGAACAGCGTGATAAAGTTTTTATGGACAAGATTGCATCTCTGCAGGGAGGAGGCGGATTTCAAGGGCTGAATGGAATCTTTACCCAGTATATCCGCATAAGAACCTGGGAGGCCAGCTATTCAAATGAAGCTCTAAGTGCTACGGGTAAGGGAGATTCCATCAGCCTGAGGCAGCTTGGTGATTATGTCCGTGTCAGTATGGAAGGACAGGTCAGTTATAAGTCCCTTACCGGGAATTCTCAGTTTGAATATATCAGTTTGGAGACTGCCTTGAAGGGTACTATTCAGAACGATCTGAGTGCCTTTTCAATGGACAGTGATTTCAGGAAAATAGATACAAACCTTGCGATTGTTGAGAATCAGAGACTGAATATCAATTACAGTGAGGATCAATTCCGGATCACTAAGATTAAAGATACAAAGCCCTATGATTTTAATCTCACAGTAGATCAGGACGAGGTCAGAATGTCTCTTGTAGCTGAGGATTTTTCCCCATCCCTCCTCATATACTTCAATTCTGAACTAGAAAACCTTAATCCCTGGCTTGAAACCTCTATGAGTGGAAATGCAGAATTCCTTCTTGAGAGAGAAACAGGATTTGTTGAGTATTCCTATGAAGGGGCACTGGTGCTCAGCAATGAGAAACTTCCTTTTCCTGTAAGGGTTACCATGGATGTGGAGGGTGATGATCTTCATGTTACAACCGAAGAACTGAGGATCTCCACCCCCAGGGGAAGTGCCAATCTGGTTGGCCAGTGGGTGTTCCAGAACGGTTTTCCTGAAGGTTCTGTCCATCTGAGTAATATAAACCTCGTGGGGGATGAAACGCTCAGTGGAGAATTGCTTCTCCGTAACATAGATGAATATCTATCCATCAGTTCCAGGAATCTGAGACTTTCTGACGGCAGTAGCCCCGGATCTGTCAAATCTCTTATTTATCGGAATGAAAAGAACTATGTTTTCTCTTTGATGACAGATCTGGCACCGGGTAACGGGCATCGGGACCGTGTTGTTCTTGATGGCAATTTTTCAATGGCCGGGGGGGTCAGTATCCAGTCATCTTTCAGGGTAGGTGATGTGCTTGTTAGCAGTCTGTTCCCTTATATTCCACAGGGTGCCGCTGATACTCTGGAAAAATCTTTTTCCGGGCTTCTGCTTCAGTCGGAAGGTACTCTGAGTTTTTCATCTGGTAATCTGATAGTGCAGCTCAACCGTTTTCAATCATTTATGCCTGATGGTTCAAAAAGTATTTCCATAAGCGGGTTTTACGGGGATAAAAAGCTGGATCTCCATTCTGTCGAGATGGTCTGGGATGGAAACTATCTGCTTGGATCAGGACAGGCCAGTTCTCTTGGACAGGGTCTTTCTATAAGCAGTGGATGGAATCTGAATAACAACAAATATGAACTGAACGCTCTGTATCAAAACGGCCAGCTGTCGGTTAAGGGTAATCACGGTCTTAAACTGCAGTTTGCTCAGCAGGGAGGCTCAAGTCTTCTGGGGACTTTTACAGTGAGTGATTTCCCTGTTACCTGGAACGGTCAGGATATTCTGGGGTCAATGAATCTAAGAGGAAGGTATGAAAAGGAAAACTGGGAAGTCTTTTTAAGCGATTCTTCTTTTAAGTGGACAAATTCAAAAATTTTAAGTGATCCTGAGCTGAATTTAACCGCCTTTTTTGCTCCCGGTGTGGCAAATGTTTTTTCTTTGAATTATGGAGACAGCTACTCCCGACTGAATGGAGAAGGGAGTCTCTTCTATGATATTGAGAATGATATCTATAATGGATCCCTTGTTCTTGGCGAATCCGGTAGTGGGCAGGATCTTGAGAATTATGATATTTACGCTGCCTATAGTGATGGCAAACTGTCTCTGACTACCCAGGTCAATCAGGCTCGTACAGAGCGCTTCTCTTCTTTAAATATGACTGGACGTGTTGATTCAATAATCACAGTTCAAGGCTCTCTGGATTCACCCGTTGTTGAGGGATCAATCGATGCGCCCCAGCTGGAAATGAATCAAAATCCTTTTGCAGTTAGAGCAAATCTCCGCCTCAGTTCAAGAAAGCTGGAATTATATGATCTGAATATTCAGAGGAATAATTTGTATCTTAAACGGGGCCTGGGGGTTTTTGATTTAACAGACGGATCACTGGTCTTTACCACATCCATCGCAAACAGGGCTGACAGTGAAGATGATTCTCAGAATCGCTTCTACCTGGAGACCGGCTTTTCTGTGAAAGCTGAAACAGGTTTGTCTATTGATTTTAAAAATATTGAGGTACCGGTTCTGGAAGATTTCAGCGGTCGTTTCAGGGTTCATCCCGTAAAATGGAACGGTTTAACTACATTTGCATCGAAAACTGTGGATTTTTCAAGAAAGGGTTCCTTCTTTGAGAGTATTCTTCTGGAAGATCCTGAGCAGTTTATCCGCTATAACAGTGATAGTGGAAAAATCTCTGCGAATCTGAAAAAGAGTTTTCCCCTTGCCATGTCTGTAAATGGACGGCTTTCTGCAGATGAGATAGATCTGAATATCGATAATCTGTCGGTAGACCTTAATATGGTCAACTATGTAATGCCCAACGATACGGCTCTGGAAAACCGCTATGTCGTCTTTAAGAAGGGCAGTGTTATGGAAGGTTCTGCTCATATCGGCGGAACAATGGAAGATCCTGTTTTTAACGGTAAGCTGGGTTCAAAAAATTTATTTGTTCTCACACCCTACACGGAAGCTAAAATTGAAGAGACTTTTATTGAGGCTACCATTGTTGATGATCTGGTTGAGACAAATGAGTTTTTTATTCCCATTGGAAAGGGCGGTATCCGTGCCCAGGGGTATATGACAATGAGGGGCTGGGGAATCAAGGATTACAGTCTTGATATTTCAGCAGAAGGATCACCGGGAACTCCTATTGCCTATAATGCCTATGGTCTACAGGGTACGGGTGCTATTACCGGACAGTTCCGCTTCCATGGGGATAACAGGCAGGGGAATTTTGAAGGAAGGGTTGTCCTTGATGAACTCGTAGGATCTTTCGGTGAAAAAACCGAGATTAAGGCCAGGAATACAAATAGACGAAACAGATATGCATTCAGATTGAATCTGGATATTGTTACGGGTAAGAATGTTCTTTTTGTTTTGCCGAATCCCCAGGTTGAGCTTGTGCGGGCAACTGCGGAACCCGGTGAATTACTGAATATTTCTGTTGATTCTCTTAATAAGACTCTTTCCATGACCGGGGGGATTACAATCCGAGATGGTGAAATCTATTATTTTGACAGAACATTTGAAATCACAGACGGGTCTCTGAACTTCAATGAAGATGAGGATACATTCAACCCCTTCTTGAATATTGAAGCAGAAATTGATACAACCGATGCAAGCGGATCTGATGTGACCATCTTTCTGGTCTATAGAAATCCGGTTCGGGATGATTTCGTTCCTATCCTGAGATCTAACCCCTCAATGCCTGAGGATGAGATCACAGCCCTGTTCGGACAGAGTTTGATTCCCGTAGATAGTTCGGGGCAGGTGGATGTGTCGAGTCTGCTGCTGGCTACTGGTGGAATGGTAAGCCAGTATGGTTTTGTCCGTCCTCTGGAACAGTCAATAAAAGATTCCCTGAATCTGGATACAGTAACAATCAGGACTGAGATACTGGAGAATGCAATTATTGATCAGTTGAACCGGGAAAGTTCGACAACCGATGCGGGTACCACTTTCAGTATGACAAAATACCTGGATGACACCAGTATTTACATGGGGAAATTTGTCGGTGAGTCTCTGTATTTTTCAGCCGGTATGGTTGTTGATTATGACCAACTATATGGTTTAGGATCATACCTTAACGGAGTTAAGTTCGTTCCGGACCTGACAATTGAGATGCGGACACCGTTTTTTCTTGTATTCTGGAATTATAATAAGAGAAATGCCTTCGATTTTCATAATACTGATCCGATGAAAAATAACGCGATCGGTTTTGAATGGCGGTATTCATATTAAAAATATTTTTCCTCTGAAGGCCCTAGGGTTCTTACGAGACAAACATCAAAACTGTAAATCAGTCTTGGTAGCTTAAGGAGATTTGATGCTTAATAAGAGATGGACTGCCTTCCTGGTACTGTTGATTTTACTTGGAACAGTCACCCTGTCAGCACAGACTGCAACTGAGTGGTATACGAACAAACAAATTATTGATATACGTTTTACCGGTTTAAAGACAGTGTCTGAAACCGAATTGAATGGTATCGTAAGACCTTATATTTCAAGACGGTTTACAGATTCTCTTTCCTGGGAAATCCAGGGGAAGCTGTATGCTCTGGAATATTTTGATCTGATTCTTCCTCAGGTTATCCCCGGTGATGATAACAACAATACTGTTGTTATCGAATATCAGGTTAAGGAAAAACCTGTTGTTGAAGAGATCATCTTTACAGGAAATAACCGTGTAAGAAAAGGTGAGCTTAACGACACCATCCTTCTCACTAGAGGAGATATGGTAAACAAGTCTTCTATCCGTCTGGATGGTCAGGCTCTGAAATCCCTTTATATTGAGAAAGGTTTTGTAGATGCTCAGGTCGAAAGTAATATCGAAAAAGATGAAGAAACAAATACGGCCACAGTCGTTTTTGACATTCAGGAAGGTTCTCAGACTACGATCAAGGAGATCCGTTTTGTCGGTAATGATCTTCATGTGACTTCCAAAACACTTCAGGGACTGATGACAACTAAGGCACAGTCTCTCTTTAATAAGGGTCTCCTTATGGAGAATGAACTGCAGGAAGATGTCCGACTGATAGAGAATTACTACGGTGACCGCGGTTTTATCGATGCCGAAGTAAGTGATATCAACAAGGACATTGCCAAGGATGAAGAGACTCAGACAAATAACCTGATTATTACCCTTGTGATTCATGAGGGCAGTCCATATACATTCTCGGGTATCGAATTTGAAGGTAATACACTTTATTCTTCCGCTGAGCTTCAGGCAATGATTTCTCAGGATACGGGAAAGATTTTTAACAGAACCAGATTTCAGTTTGATTATCAGAAAGTTACTGATATCTATTATGAAAACGGATATATCTATAATACTTTTTCCATTGAAGAGAACCGGGATGATGTAAATTTCACCGTAAGTTATATGGTTAATATCATTGAGCGGGACCGGGCTCATATCGAGAACATCGTAATCCGTGGAAATGAAAAGACAAAAGATCATGTCATTACCAGAGAGCTGCCTTTTGAGGTGGGAGATGTTTTCAGCAAGGCTAAAGTTATGGAAGGTATCAGGAACCTGTACAACACTCAGTTCTTTTCCGTGGTAGAACCCCAGACTTATCCGGGCAGTGAAGATGGTCTTATGGACCTTGTTGTTGATATTGAAGAGGGTAAAACAGCTGATATCGTATTCGGTCTCTCATTTTCCGGAGGTCAGGATTTTCCTCTGGCAGGTAATATCAAATGGAATGACAGAAACTTTATGGGAACCGGTAGAACCGTCGGTGTGGATTCTACTTTCTCTCCCGATAATCAGAGTCTCTCACTTCAGTACTCAGAACCCCATATATTCAACTCTGACTGGGGTGCCGGTGTAGACCTTACATACAGACACTCAAATAAGAGCAGAATTTATCAGGATCTGAATGGGGATGGTGTTGTTGACCCTTATGTTGATGAGGCTGATTTTGAAGATGCAAATAAAATTGTACCTACAGATTACCTTATGGAATATTCCACACATTACGTATCGACAGGTCTGAATACAGGTTATACCTGGAAAACCAAAGTAGGTCGTTTTAATCTTTATTCAGGTATCAGAGGCGGTCTGGAATATGTTGATTATGATGATGAAATTAACAGACCCTGGAGCCAGGGTGTACGTGAGAATCTTGAAACCTGGAAATATCATGACAGTTACTGGCTCAAAGGTGCCTGGGATACAAGAGATTTTGTAGGTAATCCCTCTAAGGGATTTATCCTTAGTCAGACAACAACACTTGCAGGTATATTGGATATTTCCAGTAAGAACTTTTTGAAATCAGTTTCAAGAGGGGAAGTGAACTTTACCCTCTTTGATATTCCTGTAACAGATTCCTGGAAATTTAAATCGGTTCTCTCGTTCAAGTCCGCCTTCTCCTATCTGGCTCCTAAACCATGGAATCCGATTCCTATCGATCCTCAGGAAGATGGATTTTATGCAGACGGTATGTTTGTTGCCAGGGGTTGGTATCCCGAATCTGACGGTCAGTCATTGTGGGATAATACAATTACACTGAAATTTCCAATAGTTCCCAACATAATAGCCTATGACTTCTTTCTGGATGCTGTAGGCCTCTGGAAATCACAGGATCAGCTTACACATGCTCAGCTCAGTGATATGAAGTTCAGCCTTGGAACGGGTATCCGCTTTGACAACCCTCAGTTTCCTATCGGTATCTATCTTGTAAAAAAGTTCAACTTCGATGAAGATGGATCTGTGAACTGGAATCCCGAACCTGATACAGTAACTTTTAAAAATGGAAATCTGGATCTTGTTATTTCTTTCGGAATTGATATTTACTGATAATGTACAGAGAGAAGCTGTCTGCTGATCTCTGTGCATCTCAAAAATACAGGAGATTTAAATGAAAAAAGCACTATTTCTTACACTGATAATAACTCTGATTTCCCTTCCGGTGTTCAGTGATACCATAACAAAAGTGGCAGTTCTGGATTATTCAAAGATTCTTTCCGCCTTCTATAAGGATTCCCAGGCAGTAAGAGAACTGGAAGAGATGAAAACTCAGTTTCAGCAGGAGATTGAGCGTATTCAGAACGAAGTGAGTATTCTTGAAGAGAGAAAGCTCAATGCCGAAAATAATGGAAATACATCCAAGGCTCTTGAGCTGGATAATCAGATTTTTGAAAAAAAGAAATTCCTGCGAGATTATATCCGTGTTAAAAACAGTCAGCTTACTGAACTCAATAAATCTCTGAGTCAGAATAATAATCTGGTCCGGGAGATCAGAGAAGAAGTAGAGTTTATTGCCGAAAGCAGCGGTTATTCTCTGGTAATTAAGAAATCAGATCCCAACCTTCTATGGTGGAGCTATGAGGTCGATATTACTGAGCAGGTTCTCCAGAGACTTCTGACAAAAATGCGTTGATTTTTAAATAATATATGTCAGAAACTACACCAATGATGCGTCAGTACATGTCCATCAAGGAAAAACATAAAGACGCGGTTTTATTTTTCCGGATGGGGGACTTCTATGAGATGTTCCGTTCCGATGCGGAGGATGTAAGCCGTCTCCTGAATTTGACATTAACTAAACGCCATGGAATTCCCATGTGCGGAATTCCATATCATGCGGCTCCGAATTATATTGGCCGGCTTCTTAATGCAGGACGCAAAATTGCTATCTGTGAGCAGATTTCCATTCCTGCAAAGGGGATTGCCCAGCGGGATGTTGTCGAAATTATCACACCCGGTACGGTGGTGGATGAATCCTTTCTGGATAAAAGATCCAACAATTATCTTGCCGCCATAGGGAAAGTTGGAAAGGTCATGACATTTTCATATGTAGATCTCTCCACTGCAGAATTTTTTGCATCTTCCTGTGATGATGATCATCCTGAAGAGTTTATACGCAAGGAGCTCAGCAGGCTTGGACCCCGGGAAATCCTGATTCAAGAATCCCTTATGGACAGTGCCTATTACCGTTCTCTCAATGACAAGGCAGGTCTTGTCCTGAACAGGATACCCGATTGGCTATTTGATGTTGAGACCAGTTACAGACAGCTGACAGAGCAGTTCGAGCTGGCTAATCTCAAGGGATTCGGCTTTCAGTCGGATGATCCCGCTCTTGCAGCCGCAGGAGTTCTTCTTGAGTACCTGAAGGATACTTCAAGACATTATCTAACCCATCTAGGCGGTCTGAAAAAATACAGTGAAGATCTGTTTGTCTCATTGGATGATGCTACCCAGAAGAATCTGGAGCTGCTCCGCAATATGGATGACGGTTCAGCTTCATTTACACTGTTGTCTGTTCTGGATGAAACATCCACCTCAATGGGTGCACGAAAACTTAGGCAATGGCTCCTTAATCCTCTGCGAAGCGCAAAGGGTATTAAGGAGAGACTTGATGCTGTAAGCGCCATGTACAGAAACCAGATTCTCCTCTCTGATATAAGAAATGTGATGAGTCATATTCTGGATATTGAGAGGCTCAGCACCAGGATCGGTCTGGATAAAGCACATGCTAAGGATTTGCTTTCATTAAAGAATTCTCTGGATAAAATATCTGAGATAGAAGCCATACTTGATCGTTCCGATGATTTCAAAGCTCTCTGCAGTCCTGAAGTACAGCTGAAGTTGAGAGATATCTGCAGCCTCCTGGATCAGTCCATCATGGAGGAGCCGTCTATTCTTCTTACAGAAGGGCGGTTGATTCGTAATGAATACAACTCAGACCTCGATAAATTGCGGGAATTGAAAAATAATGGACGTGCTGTACTTGATGATTATCTTTGTGCAATCAGAGAAGAGACGGGAATCACCAATCTAAAACTGAAGTATAATAAAATCATCGGTTACTTTCTTGAAATATCCAAAACCCAGAGTGATCTTGTTCCCGATCATTTTATACGCCGTCAGTCATTGGTAGGCGCCGAGCGTTATTCCACAGAAAAACTTTCTGATCTGGAAAGCAGTATCAACTCTGCCTCTGAAAAAATCGTCGACCTGGAAAAAAAGCTCTTTATTGCTATTCGTGACAGTCTTAAACCACAGATACCTCTGCTTCAGGGTATATGTACGAGTCTATCAGAACTGGACTGTTATGCCTCTCTTGCCTATACAGCAACTATCAGGGGTTATATCTGTCCTGAGATCAGGGATGATAAATCACTCCTTATAGAGGGTGGACGCCACCCTGTCGTAGAAGCTCATCTGCCTCAGGGTGAGTTTATTCCCAATGGACTTGATATGGTCACAGACAGGACATCCTTTGCCCTGATAACAGGTCCCAATATGGCAGGAAAATCAACTTATCTGAGACAGACAGCCCTTATTGTGCTGATGGCTCAGATTGGCTCCTTTGTTCCTGCCGATCATGCAGTGATCGGAACGGTGGACAGAATCTTCTGCCGTGTAGGTGCTTCGGATAATCTGGCCAGAGGAGAATCAACCTTTCTGGTCGAGATGAATGAGACCGCTCATATTTTGAGAAATGCGGGTGAACGAAGTCTTGTTATCATGGACGAGATAGGCCGTGGTACCAGTACAAATGATGGACTTTCAATAGCCTGGAGTATTGCTGAGTATCTATTGGATGAAATACGCTCCAAGACTCTCTTTGCAACCCATTATCATGAACTGACCAGCCTTTCACATGATAATCTTGTTAATTTGTCCCTCACAGTACAGGAGACAGGTGAAGATATTGTCTTTCTCAAAAAAATTAAAGAGGGACCGGCAGGAAACTCATACGGTATTCATGTTGCTTCACTGGCTGGACTGCCGGACAGTGTTGTCTTCAGAGCAAAGCAGATACTCAAGTCTATGGAATTACAGAAAGAAGGTGACGTTCTTAATGTTCCCGAAGCCGTGACTGTTCAGGAACAGCAGGATCTCTTCAGTCCCGATGAGATGGTCCTTGATCAGCTCAGATCAGTCAATATAAGCGGTATGACTCCTCTTGAAGCCCTCAATGTTCTCAACTCTCTCCAGGAAAATCTAAAAAAATAGAAGTGTCAGATCGATTCCTTCCGTCAGAGAGTCATGAATATATTGTCAATTCTTGAAAATAGAAGCTGTTATCTCTGCGGGAGCCCTGATGACGGGCGAAGCGGTCTGTGCTTTGAATGTCAGGATCATATTAAACATAGCAGTTTGAAAAAGGGAACTCTCTGTCCCCGATGCTCTCAGCCTCTTCTTTCAAATGATCCTCAGTTCTGTCCATTCTGTCACTCTGTTCCCGGTGTGGAGCAATTGCACTCTATTTCATATTTCAATTCATATATGAAGGAACTGCTTACCCTGTTCAAATCTGGAAAAATGCCCTGTCTCCGCTTCTTTTTCGCATCACTTATATATGAGTATTTAAAAAAAGAGGGGCTCCTTGATGCAGTTCTTGTTCCCGTGCCCCCCAGGAGGGGGAAATTTCGGGATCAGGGCTGGGATCAGGTGGATCTACTCTGTAAAACCCTTAAGAGAAGTTATAGGATAAGAATTGAAAGAATTCTTGAGAGGACAGACAGAATTCAGCAGAAGACTTTGAGCTTTGAGGAGAGGGAACAACATATGAAGAAAATTCTCCGCTACAAAGACTCTACGGTTAAATTAGAGGGTTTCAGGGCAGTTATTCTATTTGATGACATCTTTACCAGCGGTGCAACAATCAGCGCTGCTGCTGAGCTATTGGGAAAAAAGTATACGGGAGAGCTGTCGGCACTGGTTCTTTGCTCCGTAATATAGACCCCATCATCCATTTATGAACCCCTTCTCTTGTTGACACTATCCTGCGCACTTGGTATATTAATCACAAATTAAATGGCATCCGAAGTGAAGAGCCCCTCTAAGGCTCTTTTTTTTGTACTTTTTTTATTTCAGAGGGTACTTTAGGATGCGTAAGAGGCAGGAAATATTTGAATGATATCAGCTCCAGAATTATTAAAGATCTGGAACCTGTATTAAACACAATGGGTATTGCTCTTGTTGAAGCCAATGCGGCTGTCGTCAAGCAGGTATATAATGTCCGTCTGGTCGTTTACAAAGAGGAAGGTGTTTCTCTCAGAGTCTGTGAGGATGTTCACAAAGTATTACGTCCCCGTCTGGATCTTCTTGTTGAATCAAGGGACCTTTCTCTGGAAATCACTTCTCCCGGTATAGACCGGAGAATTAAAGGTGCACGAGAATACGCCATTTTTCAGGGCAAATACGTCAAAATCCTCCTTGAGGATCAAAATGATTGGATTTCTGGAAAAATCGAGGAGTCAGATGGTAAAACTCTGATTCTAAAAGTCGGCGATGAAAATAAATCATTTTCTCTGGATTCCGTAAGGAAAGGAAAACTGGATTATACAATGGAGGCCCGTTAAGCTATGACATCAGATTTCGCTGAATCAATACGTCAGCTGCAGCAGGAAAGAGGCATTACAGAAGAATTAGTTCTCAGTACAATTGAGGACTTTTTGATGGCGGCATACAAGAGAAAGTTCGGAACTTCCGACAACGCTATTGTTCGTTTCACAGATGATAACTCAAATGTGACTATTTATGCAAAGAAAAGAATTGTGGAAGAGGATGATTACTATGATCCTGTCTGTGAGATTCTTATTGAAGATGCTGTAAAATACAACGAGGAAAGTGAACTTGGTGATGAGCTTCTTATTGAAATTGATCCCAAAGAGTTTGACCGTCTGGCTGTACAGTCTGCAAAGCAGAGAGCACGTCAGGATCTAAGAGAGATACAGAAAGATACCCTTTACTCTGAGTTCAAGGATAAAGTCGGTGAGATGATCATCGGTTATTATCAGAGAGAAAAGAACGGTAATATCTTTGTAGACCTTGGAAGAACTGAAGGTATCCTTCCCAAGAGATTCCAGTCTCCCAGAGAAGAATATAATCAGGGTGACAGAATTAAGGCGCTTATTTGTGAAGTAAATAAAACACCTTCAGGATTACAGATCGTTCTTTCAAGAACCCATTCAGATTTTGTTAAACGGATATTTGAACTGGAAGTTCCTGAGATTTACGACAATACTATTGAAGTACATAAAATTGTTCGTGAAGCGGGTTACAGAACCAAAATCGCTGTTTCATCCAATAGAGAAGATGTAGATCCGGTAGGAGCATGTGTCGGTCTAAAGGGTGTAAGAATTCAGGCTATCGTAAGAGAGCTGGAAGGTGAGAAGATTGACATCCTTAAGTTTGATGCCGATCCTATCTCATTTATTAAAAATGCTTTGTCTCCTGCAGAGGTGATCGATGTCGTCGTTGTTGACGGTGCGAAACGCCAGGCTCTGGCAATTGTACCTGAGCAGCAGCTGTCACTTGCCATTGGTAAGCAGGGACTTAATGTCCGTCTGGCCAACCGTCTTGTGGACTGGAGCATTGATGTTAAGACAGAAGAGCAGTTCGAAGAAATGGATATGTCTCAGGAAATCTCCAGAGCAGCATCCGAACTCTTTAATATGGATGAAGGAAACGATGAGGAAATTACACGCATCGAAGAACTTCCCGATATTCCTGAAAGAGTATCTGCAATTCTAAGAGAAAATGGTATTGATCTGATTGAAACTCTGGTTAACATGAATCTGGAAGATCTCAAGTCTTTTGATGGAATCCATGATGATGATGTTGCTCTTATCAGAGGAATCATTGATGATAATGTGGAAATAGTGGAAAGCGACAGTGACGAAGAACTGGAAGAAGATGTCATTGAAGAGGATGAGGCGTATGAATGTCCCGAATGTGGAGCAGCCATCACCCTTGATATGACAGCATGTCCCAGCTGTGGAGTCGGACTGAGTTTTGAGATAGAAGAAGTCGAGCAGGATGGCGAGGATGAATCTGAAGAAGAGGATTCCGTAGAGGTAAATTCCGTTGAGGAAGAACCCAGTCAGGATGCTCCTGAAGATGACAATCAGGAATAAGGTGGCATATGTCAGAAGATTTAGAAAAAAAAGAACCTAAAGCAACACTCATTAAGCATAAAAAGGCAGATGTAGCACCTCCTATAAAAGAATCCTCAGATTCCAAGAAAAAGGTTGTTGTTGTAAAGAAAAAAGTAGTAGTCAAAAAGGCCCACAAGGTCGTGGCTACAAAAGATATCAAGGCTCCTGAAAAAGCGGCTGAAGCTCCGGCTTCAACTCCGGCTGCAACTCCGGCTGCAACTCCGGCTGCAACTCCGGCTGCAACTCCGGATGCAACTCCGGCTGCAAGCGCTGCGGAACCTAAGGCAGCAGTTACTCCCGCTGCCGGAACCGGTGCTCCCGTCAGAAGACCGGCTCAGCCCCGTAATCCCGATAGAGTGAACAACTCAAGTCGCGGTGGTACAGGCCGGGCAGGGAATCTGAGTGGTGAAAAACCCAGAACTACTCCCGGTAGAGCAGGGAATTATGCGCCCGGCGGTAGAAATTTTGACCGCAATCAAGGCGAAGAAGGCAAGACTCAGAGTCCGGTTCAGAGTCCGAGCCAGAACCAGAGTCCGAACCAGAGTCAAGGTCAGAGTCAAGGTCAGGGTGGTTATAGACCCCAGTCCCAGGGCAGTGGTTACAGACCCCAGTCTCAGGGTAGCGGTTACAGACCCCAGACCCCGGGCGGCTACAAACCTCAGAGTCAGGGCAGCGGTTACAGACCTCAGAGTCAGGGCAGCGGTTTTAGAGCTAAGATTGAAGGTGGTTACAAGCCGCCGGTAAGTCAGGGCAGCGGTTACAGACCTCAGCGAGAGGGTGGATATAAACCTCAGGGTGGTCAGGCCGGTCAGGGCAGTGGTTACAGACCTCAGGGCAGTGGTTACAGGCCCCAGGGCCAGGGTGCTCAGGGTAGTGGTTATAGACCCCAGGGCCAGGGCGCTCAGGGCGGAGCTCCCAATAGAGGCGGTTTCAAACCCCAGGGTCAGGGCGGTGCTCCTAACCGAGGCGGTTTCAGACCCGGTGGAGGCGGCGCACCTAAGGAATCTATTTCCGATGCGCAGAAATCAGCTCCTAAGAAGTTCTTTAAGAGTAAGAAGGGCGGACCCAGAAACTATCAGAAAAAACGTGAACAGAATACAGAGAAACTGTATCAGATAAAGAAAAAGACTATTAATACTACCAACCCGGTTCCGAAAGAAATCGATATCATGGAAGTAGTAACAGTTTCCGAACTCGCCAGAAAGATGAACCTCAAGGCATCGGATCTTATTTCCAAACTCATGGGAATGGGAATGATGGTAACTATAAATCAGCAAATAGACGCTGAAACAGCTACCATTCTGGCAGATGACTATAATTGTAAGGTTAAAATCGTTTCTCTTTATGATGAAACTATTATTGATACTGAAAAAGATGAAGAAACTGATCTCAAGACCCGACCTCCTGTCATCGCAGTTGTCGGTCATGTCGACCACGGTAAGACAAAACTTCTAGATGCCCTGCGGGATACGGATGTAGTGTCTTCTGAGCATGGTGGTATTACACAGCATATCGGTGCCTATACCATCAAGACAAAAGCTAATCAGGATCTGACCTTCCTGGATACTCCAGGTCATGCGGCGTTTACTCTGATGAGAGCCCGTGGTGCACAGGTTGCGGATATTGTTGTACTGGTTGTTGCCGCTAATGACGGTGTTATGCCCCAGACAATTGAAGCCATCAACCATGCTAAGGATGCGAAAGTTCCCATCGTTGTTGCAGTAAACAAGATGGACCTTCCCGATGCTAATCCCGACAGGGTTAAACAGCAGTTGTCTGAGTATAATCTTATGCCCGACAGCTGGGGTGGTACTACACAGTTTGTTGAACTTTCAGCACTGAAAGGTGAAGGTGTTCAGAATCTTGTTGATATACTGATACTTGAATCTGAAATGCTTGAACTGAAAGCAAACTGGGATTGCCGAGCCGAAGGTAAGATTATTGAATCCAAGGTTGATCAGGGACGTGGTATTGTATCTACAGTACTTGTTGAGCGTGGTATCCTTAAAGTTGGAGACTGTTTCGTTGCCGGTGTATTCTCCGGTAAAGTAAGAGCAATGTTTAACTATAAGGGTGATAAAGTTACAGAAGCTACACCTTCAATGCCAGTAGAAATCCTTGGATTTACGGGGATACCTAATTCAGGTGATCCCTTCCAGGTAACAGAAAATGAAAAGATTGCCCGTCAGTACGGTGACAAACGTCAGGAACTGAGAAGACTTGAAGGTGCTAAAAATGTGAAGAAAATCACATTGGATAACCTATATGATTCAATTCAGTCCGGATCTGTTCAGGAACTCAATGTTATCATCAAGGGTGACGTGCACGGATCTGTAGAGGCTCTGCAGCAGGCTCTTGAAAAACTCAGTACTCCTGAAATCAGACTTGTCTGTAAGCATGCAGCTGCCGGTGCCATCATCGAAAATGATGTTAACCTGGCTGTTGCCTCCAGCGCAATTATTATCGGTTTCCATGTAAGACCCACTCCTAAAGCCCAGATGGTTGCGGAACGGGAAAAAGTGGAAATCAGAAAATACAACATCATTTATGATGCGGTAGAAGATATTAAGACTGCCATGGAAGGAATGCTGACACCCGATCTGGAAGAACAGGTTGTTGGTAAGGTTGAAATCCGTGAAACTTTCAAGGTTCCCAAGATCGGAGTTATTGCAGGTTGTATGGTTACTTCAGGTATTGTTACCAGAAAAAGCAGTGTCCATGTAATCCGTGAAGGAATCCAGGTCTATACAGGAGCTTTAGCATCGCTGAAACGCTTCAAGGATGATGCCAAGGAAGTCCGTGAAGGATTTGAATGTGGTCTTTCCGTTGAAAACTTTAATGACATCAAGGTCGGTGACGAACTTGAAGTCTTTGAAATGAAAGAGATAGCCAAAAAGCTGGGAGAACCTACGGCCAGTGAATGATTTGAGAATGAAACGGGTTGAAAGTCTGATCCGGGAACAGGTGAGTACTCTGATAATGAATCAGGAACTTAAAGATCCCAGGATCAACACTCTACTCTCTATTACATCTGTTAAGGTTTCTAATGATCTCTCCTCCGCGAAGCTATATGTTTCGGGGCTGGAAGGTGAGGCTAAGCTGAAAAAGAGCGTTGCTGCTCTCAATCATGCTGCCGGATTTATCCAGAACAGAGTCGGTAAACAGATCAGGATGAGACTTACACCTAAAATGCTGTTCCTTCCTGATACATCTGTCCGGGACGGTTATATGCTGAACCAGAAGATTGAACATCTGTTACATGATAAAACAGAAGAAGAATGATACAGGAATAATCTCTTCACCGCTGCCTGTCGGCGGGGGAGGGATTATATTTTTACATAAGAAACCGGGTGTTACTTCCTTTCAGGCTCTTGGACGCATTAAAAAAGTCCTGAATACCGGGAAAGTAGGGCATACGGGAACTCTTGATAAGTTTGCCGAAGGCCTCCTTATTCTTCTGACCGGAAAATTGACCAGGATGAACGCCCTGATCACCGATCTGGATAAGGAATATGAAGCACTGATCCGCTTCGGAAGAGAAACTGATACCCTGGATCCAGAGGGTGAAACAGTTGCCGAAGCCGATCCTCCCTCACTTGAGGCCATTGAATCGGTCATACATCAGTTTAAAGGTGAAATATCTCAGACTCCGCCCCGTTATTCCGCTATTCACATAGATGGGAGAAGGGCTCATGAGCTTGCCCGAAGCGGTAAAGAAGTGGAGATGCCTTCCAGGGAAATTACAATCCACGATATTGAGATTCTCGGATATGAGAATAATGATCTGAAACTAAGAGTTCACTGCTCAAAAGGGACCTATATCCGTTCTTTGGCCAGAGATATCGGAACAGCCTGTAATAGCAGAGCCTATGTTCAGGAACTGGTACGGACAGCTGTTGGACCATTTTCTTTGGATACTGCAGTGGATGTGGAGAATTTCAGAGGCCCCGCAGATTTTTATTCATGGGAAGAATTCTTTTTGAAGCTGGGAAATTCCAGAATACTAACGTTGAATGAGCTTGGTCTAAAGAGAATGAAGGATGGAATCCCCTTCAGGAAGGAATTTTTATCGGTACCTGCTCAAGATTCAATTGTTCTTAAAAATGACGAAACGGAGTACCTGCTGCTTAAAGACAGTGAGGGTATTTTGAAAGCGGTTCTGGAGTATAGAGACGGAAGATATCAGTACAAAATAAATCTTTGTTCTTAAAGGATTTCACTTGTAGTCTATTTATCTGCAGAACTGAATCTAAGATTGACTTTTATACTGATTTCGGTAATATTGTTAGCTCAGGTGCTGATTTCTGACAGGGCGTTGCTCTGCTTTCAATCGGTGTATGCCTGTTATATTTTTATTAGGAGTGTTAATTAATAATGTTAACCAAAGAAGACAAACAGAATGTTGTTGAAGAGTTCGGAACAAACGGTACAGATACCGGTTCTACTGAAGTGCAGATCGCTCTTCTTACAAAAAGAATTGAAGATTTAATGGATCACTTTAAATCAAACAAGAAAGATCATGCTTCAAGACGTGGACTGCTTAAAATGGTAGGTTCCCGTAGAAAGCTGCTGAAGTATCTTAAGAGAAAAGATCTCGAAAGTTACAGATCACTTATTGCTAAACTCGGTCTTAGAAAATAAGAAAAACCCGGCCTAAGTGTCGGGTTTTTTTTATAAAAGATCGTTTAAGAAAAAACGGCTGCTATTAAACCGGGGGGAGGCTCCGGCTTGTTGCAGTCGTAGATGTTAATCATCAAAGGAAATTATATGGAAACTTTTAAATTTCAACTCGGTGAAGATGAAATCATCCTGGAAACAGGTAAAATGGCTAAACAGGCTAATGGTTCCGTTTTGGCCCGCTGTGGTGGATCTGCTGTTATGGCAACTGTCTGCTGTGGTTCAGAACCAAAAGAGGGACTCGATTATGTTCCCCTCTCAGTAGATTACAACGAGCGTTATTACGCTGCCGGTAAAATTCCCGGTGGATTTCTCAAAAGAGAATCCAGACCCAAAGACAAGGAAATCCTTGTATCCCGTCTGATCGACCGTCCTATGAGACCCCTTTTCTATAAGGATTTCGGACGTGAAATTCAGGTAGTACCCATGACTGTTTCAACAGACCAGGAACATACTCCTGATGTACTGGGTATGATTGCAGCATTTGCTGCTGTTATGATTTCAGACATTCCCTTTAACGGACCCGTTGCGGCTGTTAGAGTTGCTTCCATAAAAGGTGAGTACATCATCAACCCGACATTTGCACAGATCGAAGAGGGAGAGCTCGATATTATTGTAGCCGCTTCTAATGACGGTATCTGCATGGTTGAAGGTGGAGCTAACGAAGTATCAGAAGAGATGATGCTCGGTGCCATTCAGGCTGCTGAAAAGACTCTTGCTGATCTCTGTGACTTCCTGGCCGATATGGCTGCGAAATGCGGAAAAGAAAAACTGCCCCTGGTAGAAAAGACCATCAAACTTGAGAAGTGGGACGTAATGTACGCCGAAGCTTTTCCCCAGATGGAAACTGCAGTATTCATGGACGGTAAGTTCGAAAGACGTGATGCCATCAGGGCTATCAAGAAAGCAATGCTTGCCAAGTACGAAGCAGACATTCCTGAAGAGCAGATTAGACTGGTGGGTGACCTTTTCGAAGAACTTGAAAGAGTCATTATCAGAAAATCCATTATTGAAAAGAATGTCCGTTGTGATAAACGTGCCAGTGACAAAATCAGGGACATCTCCTGTGAAATCGATATGCTGGACAGAGCTCATGGTTCTGCACTGTTTACTCGTGGTGAAACTCAGTCTCTGGGTGTTACCACTCTAGGCAGCGTTCAGGATGAACAGATCATGGACGATATCGATGGAGACAGAAGAGCTAACTTCATGCTTCATTACAATTTCCCTCCCTACTCAGTAGGTGAAACAGGAAGATTGGGTACCGGACGCCGTGAAATCGGTCATGGTCACCTGGCTCAGAGAGCCATAGAAGGTGTTCTTCCTTCCAAGGAAGAATTTCCCTATACTATCCGTGTCGTTTCAGAAATCCTGGAATCAAACGGATCTTCTTCACAGGCTACAATCTGTAGTGGATCACTGAGTCTTCTGGACGCCGGTGTTCCCCTTAAAAGACCTGTTGCCGGTATTGCCATGGGTCTTATCAAGGAAGGGGATGACTTTGCTGTTCTCTCTGATATTCTTGGTGAAGAAGATCATATGGGTGATATGGACTTCAAGGTTGCCGGTTCTGAAGAAGGAATCACAGCTTTCCAGATGGACATAAAGATTCCCGGAATCAGCATTGAAATCATGAAAAAAGCACTTTCACAGGCTCTGGAAGGACGTCTGCATATCCTTAAGATCATGAACGAAACAATTTCTGAACCCAGCAGTGAAGTGTCTGAGTTTGCACCCAGTGTAACTTCCTTCAAGGTTGATGTTGATAAAATCGGACTCCTTATCGGACCTGGTGGTAAAAATATCAAGGGTATGGCTGAGAAGAGCGGTGCAAAGATCAATATCGATGAAGACGGTACTGTAAATGTTTTCTGTAGAGAAAAGAAAGGTACCGATATGGCTGAAGCCATGATTAGAGGTATGATCGAAGAACCCGAAGTAGGAACACTTTACAAAGCCGTTGTAAAACGTATTATGGATTTTGGTGCCTTTATGGAGTTCCTTCCCGGTAAAGAAGGTCTCTGTCATATTTCCAAGATTTCTGCAGAGCGTGTTAACAATGTTTCCGATGTTCTGAAAGAAGGTCAGGAAGTTGAAGTTCGTCTTATCGAAGTAGATAGAATGGGCAGAATCAATCTGAGTGTCGTAGATGCTCTGGATAAAAACTGGAAATCCAAATCCGGTGGTATGAACCGCAGATAATTATTAAGCAGATTAAAGGGATTTTCATAAATCTCTGATATGCTATAATCAAACAGTCCCTGTTTCAGGGGCTGTTTTTTTGTTTAAATTTCATAGATAGAATAATAATGAGGACTTAAATGGATACTGTTGCTGTTAAATTGACCGGTCCCGAGGACATGATGCCCCATTACGGAACAGAAGATTCGGCGGGAGCCGATCTCAGGGCCTGTGTAGATTCGCCTGTTACTCTTGCTCCCGGGGAAAGAAAACTGATCCCCACAGGACTGCGTATGGCAATCCCTTCAGGGTATGAAGGACAGGTAAGACCCCGTTCCGGACTGGCTGTTAAGAAGGGTCTCACAGTTTTAAATACTCCGGGAACTATCGATGCAGATTACAGAGGGGATGTTATGGTTATCCTGATCAACCTGGGCCGGGAGGATGTTGTTATTGAGCGGGGCGAAAGAATTGCCCAGCTGATCATAGCACCAGTGACAAGAGCTGATTTTCAGTTCACTGATAACCTTGAGGATACAGCCAGAGGCAGCGGCGGTTTCGGTTCTACCGGAGTCAAATGAACAAGTTCTCTTTCTTATCAATCTTTCTGATTTTACTGTCTTTTCAGACAACTTTATATTGTTCTGCAGATGACTTTTCTGCAGCTGACTTTTCTGCAAATGAAGAGTTATTGCTGAAATACAGGATCAACGGGGATTATCTGAAAGAATCCAATCTGAGAACAGTACTGGAAGAGTTGCTGTTCTCAGAAACTGACCCTTTAAGTAGAACAGCATTAAAAAGACTTCTTTATCAGGAGCTTATAGAGCTTCCGGATGATATCTTTTTTGATAAACATATCTCTGCACTGGCTGCCGATGGAGATGATCTGTGGATGGGCAGCCGAAGCGGGGATATTGCCCGTTATTCATTATCTGAAAAGAGCTGGAAATCCTTTATCAGAGGGCAGGACTCTCTTGCCATCAAAACCATGCAGACCATACTTCCGGACCATGAACGAATCTGGTTTCTTTCATACGGCAGTGTGGGTGTATATTCAAAAAGACACAGCAGGCTTATTTATCTGGATATTCCGGATGAGAAGGATTACAGAGGTCTCCAGAGCGGGATTGTTGTGGGTACCGGACTTATTACAGGTACCCAGTCCCGTGGACTGAGACGGATACGTCTGGACAGTCAGTCTGTGCTGCCTCTTGCATCGGATTTAAGGAATGTTACTTTTCTTCAGGCTCTGGATGATCAGCGCATCCTTGCGGGTAGTGAAGAGGATGGTTTATTTATACTGGACCGAAGTTTTAATGCATCAGCTGCAGGTCAAAACAGCAGGCAGCTTTCTGCAGCCAGAGCTGTCCTGGGCGATTCCAGGAGTCGTATGATAGCAGGCAGTTACGGGGGCGGGCTCTATAAGCTTGTCAGACAGGGGGATAAATATGATATAGTTCTCCTGAACAGCCGGACCCGCTGGATTACAGGGGGTGTGGAGCTGCCGGAGCACTTTTGTTTTTCAACTCTGGGACAGGGGCTTCTTGTCATGGAAAAAGAGAGTCTTGAAATCAGTTATTTGGGAATTTCTGAAGGACTGGGTGGGCTTGATATGAGCTCTATTGCTTATGTTGAACCTTATATAATTTGCGCCGTACAGGAACAGGGACTGGTTAAGATACATGAAGACTTATTTAGAACACCCTAATTCATACAAAACCCTGTATCTATATATTGCCAGGGAGTTTTTTCTCTCATTTTTTGTCTCATTTCTTTTCTTTTTCTTTATCTTTTTTATCAATCAGCTTCTGCTTCTGGCAGAGGATATTCTTGAGAAACAGGTCCCTTTCACTTATGTTATGAGGCTTATTTTTTACTCTCTTCCTTCAATAATTGCCATATCATTTCCATTTGCAACTCTTGTGGGAACACTTATGACCTATGGCCGCTTCTCTTCGGATAATGAAATCCTAGCAATGAAGTGTTCGGGGATTACATATAACAGGATTTTTCTACCGGTTTTTCTTATTGGAATTCTGTTCTCTTTTGTTTCATTCTTTGTAAACGACTATCTTCTGCCTGTGGGGACAATCAATTTCACCAGACTCTATAGGGAGATGATCTACCGGAATCCCGAGGTTGAACTGGAATCATTTTCGGTGAAATATTTTCAGGAAAGTATTATTATTACGGGTCAGGTTGAAGGGAAATCCATTGATAATCTGATCATAGTTGAAAAAGACAAGGAATCAAACCGTAGAATTATTCTGGCGAATCAGGCCTATATCAATAATGCTCATGAAGAAGCAGGGGTTCTATCATTTCAGCTTGATAATATTCTTGATCATAAACCTGAAAAGCGGAACAGAGGTGAATTCATTTATTCTGAGGCTGATAAAATGATCTATAACATATTGCTTAAGGATATAACTTCTTCAATTCGAAATCCGGGTCCAAGGGAGATGAGCTCTCTGGATGTTTACCGGGAAATTCAGGTAAAGCAGCTTCGTTACGATGAAAAAGTCAGGCAGAGAGATAAGCAGAGCCTGAGATATTATACTGAGATGTACGGCAGCTGGAAGTTGATGAACCAGGAGAGTAATCCCAGGCTTGTTCAGAATTTCCCGACGAAGATTAAAAATTTCAGAACTCAATACCTGAATTCTGCAGGAACAATGGTTAAAGACCGTTCTCTGCAAATATGGAAGCTTGAGTTTTTTCAGAAATTTTCGATTCCCTTTTCCTGTCTCCCCTTTGTAATCCTGGCATTTCCTCTGGGGCTCTATACCAAGAGAAGCGGTAAATCAATGGGCTTTGGAATAGGACTTTTTATTACCATAATCTACTGGGGTATGCTTGTTGCAGGGAGAACCCTGGGAATACGAACCTTTTATCCTCCGGCTCTGACCATGTGGCTGCCTAATATGCTGATTTTTTCTATAGGTTTTATTCTTTATCTTTTCAGGGCGGGTAAATGAAAGCTCTTCATAAAATGATAATGAAAGATTTTATTCCAACACTCCTTGTGGCTCTGATCTTTTTTATTATGATACTGCAGCTGGTGGATATCTTTGCCAATCTCTGGCGTTATCTGAATGCGGAAGTACCAATGGCAGCCATATTGAGAGTGACTCTGCTCTATACACCAAAGTGTATCTCCTTTGCTCTGCCCATTGCCGTTCTGTTTTCAATTTCCTACACCCTTGGAAACTATTATGCCAATAATGAGCTGATAGCCGTATTCGGTTCAGGCTATTCACTATATCAGCTTACAAGTCCGCTTCTTATTTTTGCAATCTTTTTGAGTCTGGGGGGATATTTTTTCGAAGATAGAATAGTTATTCCCACATTCAAGGAAAAAAATCAGATATCCAGAGAAATTCTGGGACAGACGGTTTCATTCAGTAATTCCAATGTAGCCGTTCTGAGTCATCGTAACCGAGTTATCTATAATGCTGATTTTTATAATGACCGGCGTCAGAGTCTTACGGGTCTTACAGTCCTTTTTCTTGATGAGGAGGGAAATTTTGATTTCAGAGTTGATGGCAATTCAGCTGTCTGGGAAGAAGACCACTGGATAATAAAGAATGCCAGAATTTTTCTGTATGATGATAGAAATGAGTATTTGAAAGAGGATTTTCACAGCAGCTGGGAACATGAGATGCTTGATGAACCGCCTGATTCTTTTAAAAGAATAAGCCGGGATATTGCCGAGATGAGTGCAACTGAGGCCAAGGCATGGGTAGAATCACTCAGGAGAACAGGATTCCCTTTTAAGGGTGCCCTCACAGAGTATTATCAAAGAACTTCATTTGCACTAACTCCTCTTGTTGTAGCTTTACTATCCTGTTCACTGGGAGGACGCTTTAAAAAGAATATTCTGCTGATGAGCCTCCTTTCCAGTCTGGTGGTTTCTGTTATATATTACGTAGCACAAATGGTTATGGTACTTCTGGCTAAGCTGGGGTATATACCGCCTCTCTACGGTGCATGGGCGGCTTTTCTGATTTTTCTGGGTGTAGGGGCTCTGTTATTCAAAACGGCTCAGACATAATTATAGGAGATAAATATGATAGATATTCAATATAGAGATCCTTCCTGCCGTGGAAGAGGCGGTATTCTGCATCTTCCCCACGGAGATGTTGAGGTTCCGGCATTTATGCCTGTAGGGACTAATGGAACCGTCAAGGCGATAAAACATGATTCAGTAGAAGACATGGGTTATACCCTGATTCTGGGAAATACCTACCATCTGTATCTGCGTCCCGGAATGGAGGTTATCGAAGCCGCAGGGGGACTGCATAATTTCAGTTCATGGAAACATAATATTCTCACCGACTCCGGTGGATTTCAGGTCTTCTCACTGGCTCCTTTCAGGAAAATAAGGGAAGAGGGTGTCCGCTTCAGGTCTCATATCGATGGAGCCTATCATGTCTTTACTCCCGAAAAGGTAGTGGAGATTCAGGAAACTCTGGGAAGTGATGTTCAGATGGCTCTTGATGTCTGTACGGCTCCCGGTATCTCCCATAAAGAGGCAGTGGAGTCTCTGGAGATTACTACACGCTGGGCCGCACGGGCCAAAGCACGCTGGGAAAACTGTAAAGATGGTTACCATGGTAAGCTCTTCGGTATTATTCAGGGAAACTTTTATGAAGATCTGAGAAAACGGAGTGCTGAAGAGATTCTTGAACTGGATACTCCCGGGATTGCTATCGGGGGACTCTCTGTTGGTGAATCACCCGAGATGTTCCGTGATTACCTCCACTATACTGCTCAGTTCCTTCCGGAAGATAAACCCCGTTATGTCATGGGAATCGGAACCCCCGATTATATGCTTGAGGCTGTTGAGGCCGGTATTGATATGTTTGACTGTGTTTATCCTACAAGAATTGCCCGAAACGGAACCTGTTTTACCCTGGATGGTAACCTGGCACTGAAGAATGAGAAATGCCGCCTGGATCAGCAGCCCATCGAGCCCACATGTACCTGTCCCGTATGTCAGCAGTACAGCAGATCCTACTTAAGACACCTTTTCAAGGCCAAGGAAATTCTGGGGCCCATGCTTGTTACCGAACACAACCTCCATTTTCTTTATACCTTTATGGAAGAGGTTCGTCAGTCTCTCAGAGAGGGACGCTTCCTGGAGTATAAGAAATCATTCCTGGACCGTTTTCAGAAGAGGTAGCACTTGAAAGAGACAACACGACGGCAGAGCATGCTCTCCACATTGGCAGTTATGGCCGGAACCCTGGGTTCCAGAATCCTGGGTTTCGTCCGTATTGCACTGATCAGCATGTATTTCGGGGCAAGCGGTGAAGCTGATATTCTCAATGCAGTATTCAATATCCCCAACAACTTCAGAAAACTATTAGCCGAAGGAGCACTTTCATCGGCTTTTATTCCAGAACTCTCCAAGCAGATTGTGGCGGATCCGAAAGGACCGGCCTCGAGGAATCTGAGCCGTAGTATTCTGGGGCTGCAGCTGCTTATACTGATTCCATTGTCTTTGGTATGTGTCTTTTTTCCGGAAATAATTCTTAAAATATTTATACGTTTTCCAGAGCCCTGGAAGCTGGAGATGGCGGTACGTTTATTTCGCTGGATATTTCATTATATTCTGCTGATCAGTGTCTCTGCTGTTCTGATGGCTGTGCTGAACTCACATAATCATTTTCTTATTCCCGCACTGTCTCCTCTCCTGTTTTCCATCTCAGTGATTTCATCAATTGTTATCTGGCATGATTCCCTTGGTATATTTTCTATGGTGATAGGTGTACTGGGGGGCGGAGTTGCTCAGATTATCTGGCAGTATCCCAAGTTTCATAAACTGGGCTATTCTCTTATTCCCCGCCTCCATTTTAAGGATGAATCCTTCAGGCGGGTTATGAAACAATGGCTTCCCGTGCTTGTGACATCTTCAATTTTCACTGTGAATCAGATGATTGCAGTGTTTCTGGCCACCGGACTTGATGAGGGTTCTACTACGGCTCTAAGTAATGCCATTGTATTCTGGCAGCTTCCCTTTGGAATCTTCAGTGCCTCCATTGCTACTGTTCTTTTTCCAAAAATGAGCCGTCAGGCTGGAGAAGGTAACCATAAAGGCATGGCATCTACTTTGCAGCAGGGCATTCATATGCTCTCGGTACTCCTTGTTCCCTCATCAATTCTTCTAATGATATTCGGACCTGAACTGATCTCCACAGCCCTGCAGAGAGGTGAATATGATGCGGCAAATTCTCATCTGGCCGCACAGGTATTATTTGCCTATGCTCCCGGAATGTTTTTTGTCGGTTCATATAATTTATTTCAAAGATCTTTCTACTCAAGGGGAAATTTCAAATTTCCTTTGAAAACCGCCCTGGTAACTGTTCTGCTGGATATAATCCTCTCTCTTCTTTTTATCAGAATGGGTAAGGGTGTTGTTTCTCTGGCGTGGGCTAATTCCATAGCTTTCGTCTTTGGTGCCCTTATGATGGCAACAGGAAGTTTTAGAGAGAATATTACACTGGATTTCGGATACCTTGGTAAACAGACTTTTAAGGTTTTTGCAGCTCAGATTCCCATGGTCGCGGCTGCTCTGTTTATGAAACATTTTATTTCTGTTTCTATGTTTTATGAGGGAAGCGGCTGGAAAAACTTCGGCTTTCTTGCAATTGAGGGAATTATCTCTCTTGGTGTACTCTTTTTCTTTTACAGTTTAATGAAACTGGATGTGATGACGATTCTTAAGAGAAGAGGGAGTAAATAACATGAGATTCTTTTTTCTTTTTCTCATAGCACTGCTGATACAGCCGCTCACAGCTCAGGAAACTGCAGGTGAAGCTGCGGGGAGCGAGACTGCTACAGGAACTGCAGCAGAGCCGGTAAAACCCGCAGTTGATGACTCTGCCTTTGAAGACGATTCTAAAGCAGAATCCGAAGCAGATGCAGATGCAGCAAAGAAAGCCGCCGAGGATAAAAAGGCGGAAGAAGAAAAAATTGAGTCCCTGAACAAGGAAAAGCGGGATGTCATCCTCTATGGTATTGATACTGAGGTGCAGGATGTACTCAGCACCATACGCACCCAGAAAGATCTGACCTTCAATGATGATCTTCTTCAGCTTTTAAGTACAAATTCCAATACCGAGATAAACCGGGCAATTTATGATTTTTTTAATGAGATGGAAATTTCTATTGCAGAGGCTCCTGCCCTGGAGCTGCTTCGCAATCATCTCGATGATTACGAATATTCAAATAAACTCCTTCTGTCGGCAATAAGCTATCTGGGGACAATTGAATCAGAGGTGGCGGGTGATCTTTTTTATTCTCTTTTAGAGGATAATAATAAATCAATTGCTTCTTCAGCCCTCAGAGGTATCGGCCGGCTGAAGGATGGCTCCCGGGTCGCAGAGATAATGGATCTTGTTGATGAGTATTCAGGTGATGCCGAATATTCTGATTTTTCAGCAACGGCAATCGCTGTTCTGGGTGAGCTGGATTATAAAGATGCTCAAGTTTTTCTTGAGGATCTCCTTCAGGATGAAGATGCTTCGTCGGCGCAGAGACAGAATGCAGCAATATCAATCGGTATGCTTCAGCATGAAGATGGACTGAAACTCTTAAAGACCATGTATTCAAATTCGGAAGACAGTCTGCTGCGTTCCTATATTCTTCTGGGAATCACAAAATATGAGAATCCCGAGGTGGAAACAATCCTTATTACAGCACTGCGCGATGCATTCTGGAGAATACGTGTTGCTGCTGCCCAGGGACTTGGAGAACGGAAGACTTCGGATGCGGTGAGCATCCTGCAGTATAAGGTCAGAAAAGATCCGGTAAGACATGTACGATATGCATCGATGAAAGCACTTGCCGAGATAGGCGGAGAAGTTGCAGACAAGTTTATTCTGGAGCAGTTTGAGGGAGTGCGGGTCGCTTTTGACCTCAGGCAGAAGGCTCTTGATATGATGATGGAATATAAGATCAACGGCTCTATAGATAGTCTGGAGAAGGTTTTGAGACCTAAATGGTCTTTGGATAAGGATAATGAACTGGGACCTTTCTGTAAGACTCTAAGCAACAGTGAGTGGGACAGTCTGAAACCTTTCTATGTAGAGATGATGGCTCATAATGACTTTATTCTTAAAATCTATGGAATCCGCGGAGTCAAGTTGAACAAGATTGTATCCCTGAAGGATGCTGTTCGGGCAATGGATAATGAAAAAGAGGCGGTAAATGTCCGCCGGGAAGCTAAGGCTGCCCTGGAAAGCTTCTAGTCAGTATTCAGTTCCCTTTTATATCGGCCCGGTGTAATACCGTAAAAATTCCTGAATTTACTGATATAGTAGGACGGGTCTTCAAAGCCGGATTCATAGGCTGCTGTCTCCACACTCCTTCCTTCATGCAGATAAATGAGACTCTTCTCCAGACGGAGTGTCGTCAGATAGGTTGAAAATAATGATTTGGCCCGCTGCTGAAATTTCCTGCTGAAATGATATTTACTAAGATTCAGATGGGCTGCAGTCTCGTCAAGAGAGAGTGGTCTGTGATAATTCTGTTCAAGAAAGCTGATGGTTTTATGGAGGAAATCGTCTCTTTGAGATTTTATCCTCTCTTCTGTCATTATTTCAGGAACCAGTGTGAATAGTCTGAGCATCGCCGCATTCTGTTCAAGGATGTTCCCTTTTTCAAGAATATTCAGAACCTCTATCAGTTTTTCTTCTGCATCTCCGGAGATTATCACTCCCTTTATCCCCCGAATCAGCTGATTTATCATCTCTGTATCCAGATACTTAAAAAACTCAGGATTTAAATGCCAGACCTTAAAGAGGGAAGATTCATGATCGGAACCTTTTGTCTGATACGAATGGAGAGTGCCCGGTGGAATAATAAGCAGTGTTGTATCTGACAGTGCAAAGCTTCTCTCTTCCATGTGTACATTACCCTTTATATATCTCAGAAGATTTATCTCCAGGCTGTCATGATAGTGGAGGCGGATATTGTGTGAGATCCTACTGTTATGACTGAGGCAGCGGACAGGATTGTCCTGATTCAGCCCCTTCTCTTCATATTTGAGGCCTCTGGGATGAATTGTTTCATTTAAAAAACTCATATAAGCAATATATTCCTATAAAACAGCAATAAAATGCATGTCATTCACTTTAATATAGCAATATTATTGTTTTAGTATTGCATACTGTCAAGGAGCTGTCATGAAACGAAGCCGTATAAATCAAATTGTCTCACAGAGTATCAGTTTTATGGAGGATCATTCCTGGTCTCTGCCCGAATGGGCATATTGGAATGAGAGTGACTGGAAAAAATCAAGGTCCGACTGTCAGCGTATTTTTGATTGTCAGCTGGGCTGGGATATTACAGATTTTGGATCATCTGACTTCTCCAAGAGAGGGCTTATCATGTTTACACAGCGCAACGGCGGTGTATCCAACCCCGGGAAAACTTATGCCGAGAAGATCATGATTGTGGGAGACTCCCAGGAAACCCCCTTTCACTTCCACTGGAATAAGATGGAAGATATCATTAATAGGGGGGGAGGGAAACTGATGTTTCAGCTCCATAAGGCAACATCTGATGAACAGCTCAGTGATGAGGCTTTTGATGTGTATATAGATGATCGAAGATACCGAATCAATGGTGGAGAGTATATTTCTCTGAATCCGGGGCAGAGTCTCTGTCTGGAAACTCATGTCTATCACCGCTTCTTTGCCGAAGACGGAGATGTATTGTGCGGAGAAGTCAGTAAGGTCAATGATGATAATTCGGACAACCGTTTTTATGAAGATGTGGGCCGTTTTCCTGATATAGAAGAGGATGAAGAGATAGGTCATTTTCTTGTAAATGATTATAAACAATTCCAGGAGCACGGGACCCTATGAAAAAGAGAATTTCCGGAGCCGGATGCTGTCTTCTTGACTATTTGTATAGGGACTGCTCCTTTGATTCTGATACATTTATAAAATACTGCTCCCTCAAGGCGGGAGATGGAGGACTTATACCGGGAAATCTTGTCTTTGCAGAAGATCTTGCCGTCTTTGCCGGAAAGGATGAAGATTCTATTCTCCATGAATTGACCTCAGGGGCAGTCCCTGATGCTGTTAATCTGGGCGGTCCCGGAATTGTTCCTATGGTACATGCTGCTCAGTTGCTTAAAGATTGGAACTGCAGCTTTTACGGTGTTATAAATCATAGTGATGATTTTAATTTTCTGAAAAGTTTTATTGAAAAGTTTTCACTCTCATATAAGGGCATTGAGAGTGAAGGCGCTCATCCCTCGAGCTCTGTATTGTCAGATCCCTCATACAACAATTCTGCAGGAGAGAGGACATTTATAAACAGACTCGGTGCGGCAGCAGCATTTAATCCTGAGCTGCTGAATGAAGATTTTTTCAGTTCGGATATAGTTCTCTGGGGTGGTACGGCCCTTGTTCCTCCGCTCCATGATGTTCTTGGATCACTTTGCAGGGATGTGCATGAGAGAGGCGGGCTCAATATCGTCGGTACAGTTTATGATTTCAAGAATGAGTCTGCAGCGCCGGATAAGCCCTGGCCCCTTGGAAACTCTGATGAACCCGCTTATCCCTTTATTGATCTACTGATTTGTGACTATGAAGAAGCATTGAGACTGTCAGGTGAAGACAATTTAGAATCTGTCCTGGATTTTTTTATTAAAAGCGGCATCCGGGCATGCATAATTACCCGTGGAAATGAGGATGTACTGCTTTTTGCCGAAAACAGCCCTGTTTTTGAATCCTGCTCTCTATATTCCCTTCCGGTTAGTCCTTTTGTAGATTTAGATTTGAAGAAACATCCTGACAACAGGGGTGACACTACGGGCTGCGGGGATAATTTTATGGGAGGAGTTCTGGTTTCCATTGCAAGGCAACTTGAAACTTCCCGCAGTATTGATCTCCAAAAAGCAGCAGTGGAAGGAATAGCAGCCGGAGGTCTTGCTCTATATACAATGGGAGGATGTTTCAATGAGATCTATCCCGGTGAGAAGGAAGAACGATTGAGTACCATAAGAGAAGATTATATCAAAAATACTTTACCGGGAATAAACACCAGCCCTGAAGGAGAGTCAGAATGAAGAATGCAGTTCTCTTTGGGGGAGGCAGTATAGGCAGATCCTTTATTACTCCCGTATTACAGAAGGCCGGGTTCAGGGTCAGTATCGTCGATCTAAACAGTTCTCTCATTAAGCAGCTTAACCGGAAAAAGCAATATGATATTGTGATCCGAAAATCCGGGGGCGATGGAGTCATTACAATTACGGATTTTTCAGCAATAGATGCAGCAGATGAGACTGCTTTGTTCAGTGCATTGAAAGATGCTGATCTTCTGATCTCTTCTGTAGGGATGAGAGGTATGATCTCTGTATGCAGAGTACTGGCAAAAGAGCTTATGAGAAGGGAAGAGAGGGGAGCCGATGCTCCAATGGATCTGATACTGGCAGAAAATATTCCTGCTGCAGCTGCAATCTGCACTGGTATTTTCAGGGAAGAGCTGGGAGAGGATTTTCCTTTGAACAGCCATCTGGGTCTGATTGAAACCAGTATAGGCAAGATGGTACCTCTTCTGACTGAAAAAGACCGAAGGGAAGATCCTCTAAGACTTTTTGCTGAGGAGTATAACACTCTTATACTCGACAGAGAGGGATTCATTAACCCTCCGCCTGTTTCAGCTGATATACAGCTGGTCAGTCCGATACAGGCATATATAGACAGGAAATTATTCATTCATAATATGGGTCATTCCGCAGCAGCTTATCTGGGGAGAAAAAAATATCCTGAAATTACGATGATCTGGGAAGTATTGGAACACCAATCCATCTTCAATCAGCTTCGATCTGCCATGATGACAAGCGCTCATGCATTAAGCAGAGAATATCCCTCTGTATTCACAATTCAGGATCTTGAAAAACATGTAGATGATCTTCTGTTTCGTTTCCAGAATAGATCCCTTGGGGATACGGTAGAGAGAGTAGGTCGGGATCTTAAAAGAAAACTGTCTGCAAAAGACAGAATTGCCGGCAGCCTCAGATTGGCCGAGAAACATAAACTGGATGCATCAGTTTTCTACGAGATATTTGAAGCAGCTCTTATCTTCGGTAAGGCGCCTGCTGCGATGGATGAAGACAGAGAGATTTTCAGAAATTATGAAATGAAGGGGCTGAAGGATATGATGGACCAATTGTCTTTTTCGGGAGAATAATAATTAAATTCGATTTGGGGGGAATATGGGTATCAGAATTGAGAGTGATAAAAGGTGATGCATGGATTAATGCTCATTGAAGCACTGATTCTGAACCATTTGTCTGTACTCTCTTCCTGATATACCGGATTCTTTTCTAAACTCCCGTGAAAAATCATGAATCCTTTTATAACCCAGGTAATCAGATATTTCCCCAATACGCATTTCAGAATATTTCAATAGTCCTTTAGCTTCTTCAATTCTAATGTCTTTCAGCCGCTGGTTGGGAGTTGACCCGACTTCATTTCGACACAAACTGTAAATGGATGACCTGCTCAGCCCCGCTTTTTCTGAAAGCTGTTCAACAGGTATATGATATAATCCTTCACTTCGTATCATATTTTCTATTGATTGCCAGTTTTTTGAGTTTGTCTGTACGATCTGTTTCTTATTATTCCAGAAAATAGAAGCGAGAATATCTAGGAGTATGGAATAGGATAAAAGTGCTCCATTATTGAGATCCACATTATTAGAAATGTCCCAGAGATTATCCCATTTCTCATTCGTTCCAGCAGCTGTATTTATTATTCTTTCATCAGGGGAGAGAACAGGGATTCCTGTTCCTGTAAATCCAACGGAATAAAAATCTACCTCCGAATCATTACCTTCCCAAATGACTTCTTCACCTCCATAATAATAGAGAGTATTTCCTTTTTGCGGATAGTATACTTTTGATCCAATTCTTACTGTGTAGGATCCATCAATAATATAATGGAGCAGATGGCCTGGAAGAGAACTTGTTTTATTATTGTGCAGGGCCGGTCTCTGAAATCGCCAGACACCTGTAATGTTTTCAATAGGACAGCTTCCACATGGGAACAGGTTGTTTGTCATGATATAAGAATAACATAAACTCATCTTAATTCATATTTTCATTGATCTGATAAATAAATCTGATAAATAAATTGTACTCAATGATAAATACAAAAACTCGAATCAGCTCTGATAATATAGATAGTAATTGTTTTACTATCTAAGGAGAATATTATGGCTAGAGTTTGTTATTTCGGAGATTGGGCAGTGATGTGCGGTCCTGTTTTTGCAGAGACACCTTTTAATTATGCTCATAAGGGTCTGGATATTGTCAATTATGGTAAATGGTTGAAAGAGGCATTGGAATCTACCGGGGAACACCAGGTTGATTCAATTCCTACCTGGGAGTTCTATAAAATGGCTCCCGGTGAATACGAAAAAGTTCTTGAAGATTATGATGTGATTATTTTCAGCGATGTAGAATTAAAAAACTTTCAATTATCACCGATTTTTTTTGACAGGCAGAAATTCGGTAAGGCTCCCTTAACATTTCCAGATAGAGTCCGTCTTACTGTTGAGGCAGTTCATTCAGGAAAAAGAATGATGTTTTTAGGCGGATGGCTCTCTTTTTCCGGTGAGATGGGTAAAGGGGGGTGGAATCGAAGCAGGCTGTCAGAGATTCTGCCGGTAAAATGTCTTGATTTCGAAGATCTTGTGGAAAGTACAGAAGGGTTCACCCTTTCATTAACTGACGAAGGTTGTGATTTTTTTAATGAAATAGATTTCAATTCTTTCCCCCCTATCCTTGGATATAATAAAACTCTTCCCAGAGAAAACTGTACAGTTCTCGCTAATGTAAAGGGGAGCAGTGATCCCCTTGTATCAATTGGTGATTTCGGAACGGGGAGAGTGTTGGCTTATATGTCTGATCCTGCTCCCCATTGGGGATGTAATTTTGTGTTCTGGGAGGATTATCCTAAATTCTGGTTAAACTGTCTTGAATCACTGATATAACATAAATCACGTTTTATTCAGGGTAAATACTACTGAAGAGTGGGGTACTGAATAAAAATAAAAGTTGTAAAATAGATAATAAATGTTTCATTTTGAAACAAATCTTGACAATAATGGAAATAGGAAGTTAAAATTAAAAATATCCGGAATTACCGGATAAAACTAAAGGAGTTTTGATATGAAAAAAATGTTTCTACTTTTTTTTATCAGTTCAATGGTATTCACAGCTGCCTTGTTTGCAACTGGTGCCCAGGATGGAGCTGCCGGAGCATCTGATAAGGTGACTATCACAATTGAAAGCTGGAGGAATGATGATTTAGCAATCTGGGAAGATATACTGATCCCTGCATTTAATAAACATTATCCTGACATAACAGTTGTTTTTTCTCCTACACCCCCGGCAGAATATAATTCTTCATTGAATGCCAAGCTTGAAGGTGGAACTGCGGGTGATCTTATCACTGCTAGACCCTTTGATGCCTCCCTTATTCTATTTCAGCAGGGAAATCTTGCTACCCTCAATGATCTGGATGGAATAGACAATTTTTCATCTGTAGCAAAAAGCGCATGGATCACAGACGACGGCAGCGATGTATTTGCTGTTCCCATGGCATCTGTTATCCATGGTTTCATTTACAATGCAGATATCTTTAGTGAGCTGGGACTGACAGAACCCGAAACTGAAGCAGAATTCTTTGATATTCTGGAGAAAGTAAAGGCAGACGGCCGTTATGTTCCTTTAGCCATCGGTACTTCGGACCTCTGGGACGTAGCCACTATGGGATTTCAGAATATCGGTCCTAACTACTGGAAGGGTGAAACAGGTAGAAATAACCTAATCAGCGGTAAAGAAAAATACACAGACGATCAGTATGTAGCTGTATGGGAAACTCTTGCAAAATGGGCTCCCTATATGTCTAAAGGATTTGAAGCTCAGTCTTATCCTGATTCACAGAACCTTTTTACTCTAGGTAAGGCAGCAATCTATCCTGCAGGTTCCTGGGAAATCGGTGTATTCAATGAACAGGCAGATTTCAATATGGGAGCCTTTCCTGCACCTGTTAGAAATAAAGGTGATGAGCTCTACATAAGCGACCATACAGACATTGCTTTAGGTATGAATTCTACTACTGAAAATCCTGAAGCCTGTAAAACTTTCCTGACCTGGATGACAACAAAAGAGTTCGCAGAACTATACAGCAATGCTCTGCCCGGTTTCTTCAGTCTGGGTGATTTCAAACTGACCCTGGATGATGCACTGGCTTCTGAGATTATCGGATGGCGTCAGATTGCTAAGACAACAATTAGAAACTCATATCAGATCCTCGGCAGAGGAGAGCCAAACCTTGAAAGTGAACTGTGGGTAAATACAGCAAAGGTTATCAATGGAACTATGACTCCTGAAGAAGCAGCTAAGACTGTTCAGGACGGTCTTGATAGATGGTATAAACCATAATCCTTCATTTAATACAGCCGGCCGTAAGGTCGGCTTTTTCACATCTGATAAAACGAGAGGTTACAGCGGCATGAGCAAAGCCCCCCCTAACAGTCAATATAAACAGAAACAGAAGTTCAGGACATATATATTAGTCTTTCTGGCTCCGGCCTGTTTAGTCTATACAATGTTTATGATTTATCCGCTTCTGAGTTCTTTAGGACTCAGTTTTTTTACAGCTGATAAGGCAGGTAATGAGTCATTTACAGGTTTTGCTAATTTTATCAAACTCATGACAGATGATCTCTGGGCTCCACGTTTCTGGGGAGCTTTATGGAATAATGTGAAATTTTTTATTGTACATTCACTGGTTCAAAACCCTGTAGGTTTGTTACTGGCATCTCTTCTGGTCAATCAATCACTGAAAGGACGTACAACATTCAGAACTATTCTTTTTCTTCCAACCACGCTGTCCGTAGTCATTGTTGGATTTGCATGGCAACTTATTTTGAGCCCTCTCTGGGGAGTTGCTGAAACAGGAATGGCTCTCTTTGGTCTTGAAAAGTATTTTCTGCCATGGCTGGGTCTTGAAAAATATGCACTCACAACTCTTTCACTAGTCTCGGTATGGCAGTTTATTGGTATTCCGATGATGTTGTTCTATACAGGACTTCTCGGTATCCCTCACGAGCTTGTTGAAGCGGCGACTGTGGATGGAGCAAGCGGCTGGACGGTTTTCTGGAGAATAAAATTCATCCTCATACTTCCAATCGTAGGAATTGTTTCCGTTTTAACATTTGTAGGTAATTTCAATGCCTTTGATCTTGTTTATACGACTCAGGGCGTTCTGGCGGGACCTGACTATTCCACGGATCTCCTTGGAAATCTTTTCTATAGAACTTTCTTCGGTCATCAGCTTCAACTTGGTAATCCGACCATGGGTGCTACAGTCGCAACCATGATGTTTCTGATTATTTTGGCATTTGTTCTGCTCTACACCTATGTCTGGCAGCGGCGCGTAACTAGCTATGAGTATTGAAGGAGAGGGACATGAAACGAAGAAAATATAATTCCGGGCCTGCCAGTCGGGTCATACAGTATTTGACACTGATCCTTTTCTCTGCACTGGCTCTCTTTCCCATACTCTTAGTGATCAGTAATTCTTTTAAGACAAGAAAGGCCATTTTTGCATCACCCCTCGCCTTTCCCACTCCCGAAACTTTCAGCCTGAAGGGCTATAACACGGTTCTGCTCCGGTCAAATTACTTCTCCTATTTCGGTAACAGTATTATTGTTACACTTATCAGTCTTGCTTTAATTATTCTATTCGGGGCTATGGCAGCATGGGCCCTGTCAGAATATAAGTTTAAAGGGAATAAGTATCTGGGACTGTATCTTGCTCTGGGTATTATGATACCTATTCGATTAGGAACTGTTGCCATACTCAGACTCTGTGTCTCTCTGGGACTGGTGAACACTCTTCTGGCTCTTATCCTGGTATATACGGCTCAGGGATTGCCTCTGACTATTTTTATTATGCAGCAGTTCATGATCCAGATTCCATCGGGTCTTAAAGATGCGGGTCGGGTAGACGGAGCAACAGAATACCGCATCTTCTTTCTCATATTACCCATGGTTAGACCTGCTCTGGCTACAGTTGCTGTATTTACCATGATGCCCATATGGAACGATCTCTGGTTTCCCCTGATATTGGCACCAAGTGAAGGAACAAAGACATTGATTCTCGGGGCCCAGATGTTTTTAGGACAGTTTGTAACAGATTGGAATTCTGTATTATCAGCACTGACCATGGCCATAGTGCCTGTAATTATTCTTTACATAATTTTTTCAAAACAGTTGATCAGCGGTTTGACTGCCGGATCAATCAAAAGCTGATAGAGGAGTCTCCCATATGAGAATTGGTATAGCCGGAGCCGGAGTAATGGGCTCTATTCATGGGTTTGCATGGCAAAAAACAGGAGCAGAAATCACTGCTGTTCTTGATAAAAACAAAGAGCTGGCAGCCCCTTTGGCCGATAAACTGGGTGTTCCCTTTTATACAGATTTAAAGGATATGATTCCCCACATCGATGTGATTGATGTCTGTGTTCCTACATTTCTGCACCACCCGATTGTAATGGAAAGTGCCCGGAACGGGATTCATGTGATCTGTGAAAAACCCCTGGCCAGGACTCTGGAACAGGGGGTCGAAATGGTCCGGGAATGCCGAAAGAATAGTGTTAAACTGCTGCCGGGCCATGTGTTGAGATTTTTTCCTGACTACATAGATGCAAGAGAAGCAGTTCAGAGAGGAGATTTGGGGAAACTGGGTCTCATCAGGCTTTCCCGTGAGTCTTTTGCGCCTCGAAAGTCCAAGGATAACTGGTTTCTTGATTATGAAAAATCAGGGGGGATTCTTTTGGATCTTTGTCTGCATGATCTGGATTATGCCCGCTGGATAGCAGGTGAGGTCACCTCAGTCTATGCAAAAACTATAAAGAGTGATAATCCCGAACTGGCCTGTGATCATGCCCTCGTTATTCTGGAGCATAAATCGGGAGTTCTCAGTCATATTCAGGGATCATGGTCTTATCCCGCACCTGAGTTTCATACAAAGTTTGAGATAGCCGGCTCCCGGGGACTCTTAACACACAATTCTGATGACTCTGCTCCCATATCCCTTCATATGCATGCCGGGAAAAAGGATACCGCCGGTAAAGTTGCAGTTCCTCTGAGTCCATTGGAAAATAGTCCCTATGAAATAGAAATACAGGCTTTTTATGATCACCTTGAGGGGGATTCCCCTCTTCCTGTCAAAGATAGTGATGCTCTGGCTGCACTGCAGATTGCTCTTGCAGCTCTGGAGTCTTCAAAAACAGGCCGGAACATCATGATTCCTGAGCTTGAGGAGGTTCAGTCATGAGAATCGGAATACTGAGTTTTGCCCACATACATGCCGAATCTTATGCTGATATTCTTAAAAGCAGAGAGGATGTTGATTTTATAGGATTCTTTGATGATGATTTAGAACGTGGAAAAGAGATTTCCAGGAAGTTCCAAATCCCTTTCTTTGAAGAGCTGGAGGCATTCTATGCTCAGAAACCTGAGGCTGTGATCATATGCAGTGAAAATGCCAGGCATAAATATTTTGCAGAGTCCGCAGCCGGGGCTGCCTGTTCAGTTCTCTGTGAGAAACCATTGGCTACATCTGTTGAGGATGCCCGGTTTATGGTTGATCTGTTTAATGAGAAAAAATTACTTTTGATGACTGCTTTTCCCATGCGGTATTCAATTCCCGTTGTTGAGGCTAAAAAACTGATGGACAGCGGCGGGCTGGGGCAGGTTTATTGTGTCAACTCCTGTAATCAGGGAAAACTGCCCAGGAACCTGCGAAGCTGGTTTGTTGATAAAGAGCTGGCGGGGGGAGGTGCTGTATCAGATCACCTTGTGCATCTAACGGATATATTTCGCTGGATTTTTAAAAAGGAAGTTCATGAAATCTTTGCTCGCTCCAATCGAAATCTTCATGCTGATGATCCTGATCTTGAAGTCGAAACAGCAGGTTTGGTTATGATATCCTTTAAAGACGGTCCTTTTATCTCAATCGACTGCAGCTGGTCCAGACCGCAGGGATACCCCATATGGGGTGGTCTCCGTTTTGAATTGATTGGTGAGAAGGGAAATCTCAATGTAGACGCATTCAAGCAGACCATGCAGTTGTATTCTGAAAAATCACAGCCCGAGTGGCTATACTGGGGAAGCAATGCGGACAGTATGATGATTGATGACTTTATTCTTTCCCATAGTACTGGAAAAACACCCAGGGTCAGTGGAGAAGACGGATTGAAGGCTGTTGAAGTTGTACAGGCTGCCTATAGATCTATAGAGTCCGGCCAGGCGGAGCTGATAATCTAAAATAAAAGAGATAAATCCGGGAAGAGCTGCCGCTTGGTGCAGCCTTTTCCGGATGCTCTGTCTGTCAGGATAATATTTTATGCTGTATAAGCTGGTCTATGCATAGAATTGCAGAACCTATCATGCCGACATCCTTGGAATTCAATGATTTTCTGACAATAAAATCCCGGCTGAGCCATTGACTGCTCTCCTCAAGAATTCCCTGATATACACTGGAAATCAGGGGTGATCCAAAATCTGATAAATCTCCGCCGATGATAACAGAGTCCGGATCAAGGAATACGACCATTTTACCCACTGTTCTTCCAAGTGTTTTGCCGGCATCCTGAATAATTTGTGAAGATAAGGGATCTCCTGCTTTGAAGGCATTATATATATCTTTTACAATTAATTTCCCATTGGAATTAAGCTGTTCGGATAACCTGGATTGCACTCCACCGGCCAGTTCTTTTTCAGCCAGACTGATAAGAGCATCCCCTCCGACTACTGATTCAAGGCATCCTTTTTTTCCGCACTTACAAAGGTTTGCATTATTATCAATTGTGATATGGCCTATATTGCCGCCCATCCCTGTACTGCCTCTGTATATATTTCCATCTATGAGAATCCCTGAACCTATACCGAATCCTGCTTTTATAAAAAGGAGATTACTACTCTTTAAATCTTCCGAAATATAATTCTCACCCAAAGCCATTGAGTGTACTTCATTGTCTACATACACATCGCAGCCCATAGTATCCTGAAGATATTTTTTAACAGGGTAGTTATGCCAGCCAGGCATGAAAGAAGGATGTACAGCAACACCTCTTTCAAAATCTACAGGAGAAGGAACACCCATGCCGATACCTAAAAAAGTTTTATCACTGTATGGGATAATCTGGTTTTTGATAGATGAAATTATTGTATCAAGTATGGTTTCCGGTCCTGAATCATAATCAATGACAAAATTCTTTTTGGATATCAGTTTTCCTGAGAAATCTGATATTCCGACACAGCAGGAGGCAGCTCCCAGCTCAACCCCTGCAACGATTGCATAGTTCTGATTTATTACAAGGTTTGTTCTTTTAGAAACTATACCATCTTTAAGTATTGATTCTTCCTTTATGATGCCTTGAGCTATCATGGCATCACAGTTTTTTGTAATGGTTGATTTGGAGTACCCTGAAATTTTTCCCAGATCCACTCTGCTGATTGGACCGTAATCCCAGATAAGTTTCAATATCTGCTGGATTGCTAGGTTATAAATGGACTTTTTTGAGGTCCTCATGGGCTGACTCCCGAATTATCTTGATATTATTAAAGTATTTTATTTACAAATAAGAACATGTTAACAGAGAATAATGAAAAAAGGAAGTTAAACTAAAATACTAATAATGACATAATTTCAACAAAAAGAAATAATTATGAAACATTGTAATGTTAAATTACAGGTTGTTGTTGAACTAAATCCTTAAACTGATTCTGAAAACGAACATGAGAAGCCTGTCATTACCCAAATAACAATGAGATCTGTTTAACTTGACAATAATGGTCTTAAACCTTTATATTATGTTTGTTGAAACAATCAACAAATGAAAATGAATTTATTTCAGGAGTGGATTATGACCAGCAATAAGGTTCAGGAAGGGAAGATAAACCGCAGCAGAACCATTGAACTCATCCGCAACAGACCCGGTATAAGCCGTATAGAGGCTTCAGACTCTATGGGACTGAATCGTTCCACCCTCACACATATAGTAAATGATCTTCTTGATTTCAAACTTATTACTGAGCAGAAATCCGCCAGAGCCGGAGAACGGGTTGGCCGTATTCCCATCGGCCTCTCTATCGTTGAACGGCCCATTCTAGGTATTGAGTGGCAGGATCATTTTATGCGCTTCAGTCTACAGACACTCACAGGTAAAACTCTGCATCAGGGGCAGGTTGAACTTCTGGATCACGGAATTGATAATTTTAAGGATGAATTGCTGACTCTGATCCCTGAGCTTGAGAGAGAGCATCACTGCAGGATTTACGGAGTCGGTATAGGACTGCCCGGCAGGATTAATCCTCATAAGGGTATTGCTCTGGAATCCCTGCCTCTGGAACTTAATAATTATCCTCTGGCGGAAGTACTGGAGAAAGAGCTGAAGATCCCTGTGTTGCTTGAAAATGATGCCAACTGTTTCGCATGGGGTGAGATTGGAGACCGAAAGGAATTCAAAGGGAATCTTTTGTGTATGCTCCTTGAGTTCCATTCCAATCCTCAAAGTCAAACATGGGATCAGGAAGTCGGTATAGGTGTGGTTACAGGCGGAGAGGTCTACCACGGCTCCTCTTACTCCGCAGGGGAGCTTCAGGTTTCTCCAGTCATAGACTCACTGAGAAATGATTTTCTGAAAATCCTGAACAGCGATAAGCATGAGAATACCGTAGCTTCCCTTGAATACACCTCTCTCTTATTCCGTACTCTCAGTCCTGTTATCTCAACACTTGATCCTGAACTTCTGATACTGGGCGGTGATTTTTATCTTCATAAGACTCTTCTGGAGCCGGCTCTTAAAAAAGTAATTCCCTTTAACTGGAAATTCTCACAGAAGGGAATCTGGGAGGTTGCCGAGGGGGCCGCATCCTTTTTTATCAAGACAATTTTCACTCTTCCCGGATTTGATGATGAAGCCGCTTACAAAGGGGCATGGGAAGAGATTCTTATAGAACAAAAAAAAATTAGTGGAGGTTCACATGTTTAAAGGTAAAGCCGTTATCGGACAGTCCGGCGGTCCTACATCTGTTATTAATTCAAGCCTGGCCGGAGTTATAGTCAAGGCCATGGAACAGGAAGAAATTACTCATGTTCTTGGTATGAATTATGGAATTGAAGGATTTATGAATGAACAGTTCTTCGACCTGAGTGCTCAGAGTCCCGAGGTCATTCAGGGACTGAGGAAAACACCTTCTTCGGCTCTCGGTTCATCCCGGCATAAGCTGGTTGATGCCGATTTCCCCCGTATTCTTGAGGTCCTTAAAAAATATGATATCCGTTTTTTCTTTCTGATTGGAGGGAATGACACCATGGATACGGTTCACCGTATAGAAGCCTACTGCCGTGAGCAGGGTTATGAACTGCGGGGTATAGGGATTCCAAAGACCGTGGACAACGATCTTTTCGGTACTGATTTCACTCCGGGATTTCCCTCCGCTGCCAGAAGCAATATACTCAATGTACAGCAGGCCGGGGTGCTGGCAAAAGATATGAAAAAAGTGGATCAGTTTGTAATTTACCAGACAATCGGAAGAGATGCCGGATGGCTGGCTGCATCTACCGCCATGGCCAGAAAAAAGGAAGGGGATGCACCTCATCTTATCTACTGTCCTGAAATTCCCCTTGATCCTGATAAAATGATTGAAGATGCCAAGGCCTGTGTTGAAAAATACGGCTGGGTATCGGTTGTTGTGAGTGAAGGTCTTCTTTATAAAGATGGAACTCCTGTGAGTGCTGCCGAATCAAAGGATAAGTTCAATAACACCGAGTTCGGTGCTATGGGCGGTGCAAGTGTGGCTCTCAATGTACATAAAATTCTCTCTAAAGCCCTGGATAATGCCAGGGGGGAATTCCAGATAACAGAATCTCTTATTATGAGCGCCTTTGACAGGGCCGAAGCAGAAGACCTTGACTTTGCCTTTGCCTGTGGTGAAGAGGCGGTCAGGCTGGCAGCATCGGGTACCTCAGGGGTTATGGTGACCATTGAAAGGGATGAAAATGATAAATTTACACTCGGCCAGGCAGCTCTCTCTGATGTTGCTGTCAGAGCCAGGGCAATGCCCCGTGATTTTATCAATGAACGTGGCAATGATGTCAGCGAAAAGTTTATGAGCTATATAAGGCCGCTTATCTCGGATCTTCCTGAGTTTGTGGCATTGGAGAAGAAATTTATAAAGGCCCCTGAGGCCTGATATTCAAAGGAGAAAGTGATGACAGATTTTAATAAAAATGTACTAGTTGTACAGGCTCATCCCGATGACGCAGAAGCCTGGTGCGGCGGAACCATAAGACTTCTCATAGATGCAGGGTATAAAATCTCCATTGTCACAATGACTGCCGGAGGGATGGGCGGTATGAGCGGTGACGAAGAAGAGACAATCCGCATCAGAAAGGAAGAAGCTAAAAAAGCGGCGGATGTAGTCAATGCCGACTATTACTGTCTGGATCAGCGGGATGGATATGTTTTTGATAATGAAGATATCAGGATCAAGATGGTGGATATCATCCGGAAGGTTGAGGCAGGGATAATTATCACTCATATTTCCAATGATTATCATCCTGATCACCGGGCAACATCGCTAATATGTGATGCCGCAGCCATAGTGTCAGCTCTCCCCAATGTCCCTTCAAAAGAGAAGCCTCTGCCTGTGACACCATTGCTGTATCACAGTGCTCCCATGAGCCTCTCTGATCCCCTTGGCTTTCCCATACCCGATCCTCACTTCTTTATAGATATCAGCTCGGTAATTGATACTAAACTTGAGATGCTGGGATGCCATCTCTCACAGATGGATCTGATGAAACATATGCATAAAATTGATGATTTTTTTGGAGAAATGAAAAAATTCTCTGCGGAACTCGGTCAGATGGTGGGAGTGGAATACGCCGAATGTTTCTGGCAGCACCTTGGCGGCGGATTTCAGAAAGATCCCCTGATTCAGGAAGTTTTAAAATCAAATTTAATTACAAAACCCTCAAGCCTGTAATGCAGCCTTGATCATATAAGGAAATAAGAATGAATAATAACGAAAAATATCAGAAATTTGCACTGTGCCGTGAAATGCTTGAAACACCACGGGTCATCAGGGAGTTTGATATTCCCAATCTTGATGTCTATGTGGATGATGTAAAGGCCAGCAATGAGGTCCTTCTGACAGGAGAGGGCTCCAGCCGTATTTTCCCGGCGAAAAGAGCCATTTCCCAGTCACTGATGAAGGGTGAATCCACCAGGTTTATCACCGAAGGTTCCACACAGGCCATGGATTATGATCTGAAAAATAAAACTGTTTTCGGATCATCCAACTCAGGAAGAACCAAGGAGCTGATCAGGCTCTTTGATAAGCTGAAAAAAGCCGGACATACCGGTCTCTACGGTGTCACAGCCTCTGAAGATTCAACACTTGAGAGTTACTGCAAATCCACCTTTGTTCTGAACTGCGGCGGAGAAGACGCAGTAGCGGCCACAAAAAGTGTTGCCGAACAGGCTCTTTTTTACGATGCGGTTCGTGCCGGTCTTAAAGGAGAGGATCTAAAGGATCTTGCCGGAGTTGCTGATGCTGTGGAAAAAGCACTGACACTGGAAATTGATCCTGAAGTTACGAAGCTTATCGCCGGTGCCGGCATGATCTATTTTGCAGGCAGGAATACGGGTGTCGCAGAAGAACTGACTCTTAAAACAAACGAAATTACCCGAAAGAAATCTGATTTTCTCGAGGGTACATATGCCGCTCACGGTATTGAAGAGGTTATGAATTCAGATGACGTACTGATTGTAGTAGATCCCTTTGAAGAGGAAGAGGAAAAATTCATTAAATGTCTGACAGACGCTGTGGGGGTCAAAATTATCTCAATAGCTGCGCGTAAGACATCTTTTACCCACTCTGTGGTTATACCGGATGCCGGTGATTTCCAGGATTACGTAGAACTTGCAGCCGGATGGAATCTGTTGGTAGAAACGGGGTTGGAACTTGGAATTGATCTGGATACACCTGTGAGAGCAAGAAAAGTCGGAAACGAATATACTCCTGCCTGATAATTAACAGCCTATAACACAAGGGCTGGTCTCAAACACAAATATGCATAACATGTGGTCAGGGGGGAGCTCAGTCTTCCCCCTGCTGCATTAATAACTCGTACTCACTTGATGAGAGACTTGAATTGTCCTCTGTTGAATTTCGAAGGTTTTCACTGATTTCCCGGCGTATGGATTGTACATCCTCCAGATGTAAAGCCATTTTCCGTTTCAGTTCGGGAAACCTCTCCCTGTCTTTTTCAGAAAAAAAACCTTTTTTTTCCTCTGCAAACTCGATTAGAGCCGCCAGTTTGGTTTTCAGTTTCTGAATTGAAAAGAGAAAGTCGTTCCGTCTTATCAGATAAGGATTCTCTTTGAGCAGGGTATAATGTCTGTTTAATACGGTATCAACGGCAAAAATTTGCTGTACTATCCTCGATGCGAAGAACTCGCTGTCGATAGATAGTTTCAGGCCGTTCTGGATATTTGTAATTTCAGTATGCAGGTAAAATAGATTATCTTCATAATGAACCTTCTCGCTCATCTTTCACTCCGATACAATATTGTGTATTATATGTGTCGGCAAGATGGGCATTTAGCTTGACATCAATTAGCTCTTATGTTATTTTTCCACAGCCTCTTTATTTGCTCGGTATGAGCAAATCATTAATGTCCGTAAGGAGGATAGAATGAGATCCTATGAATTTACAGCAGTTTTCCGCGTAAAGGAAGACAACTATGCAACCGGTCTGAAAAATGTTAAAGCCATTTTTGAAAAGAACGGAGTTACCATTACTTCAGAAGAAGATATGGGTGACAGATTGCTTGCTTATCCCGTTACAAAAGAAGAGCGTGGTCATTACCACCTGTTCAATATTGACGCCGATCCCGCAGGAATCCTTAAGATTGAAGATGCTCTCAAGTTAGAGACATCTCTTCTCAAGTATCTTTTTGTAAAAAAAGAGAAATAATAAGGAGTTCCCATGGCAGAAGATTTAAATCGCGTTATTCTAGTCGGTAGACTTACAAGAGATGCAGAACTCCAGTACACAAATACAGGATGGGCCATTGCTAAAATGGGCATGGCCGTTAATCGTAGACGGAAACAGGGTGATCAATGGGTTGATGAGGCCAACTTTTTTGATGTTACTCTGTTCGGTAAACGAGCGGAATCTTTAAGTCAGTACCTTAGCAAAGGAACGCAGCTTGCTGTTGAAGGTCAGCTCCGGCAGGAACGCTGGGAGCAGGACGGCATGAAGCGTAGCAAAGTCACAATCGAAGCCACAAATATTCAGCTTCTGGGTAGCAGAAGCGACAGGGGGCAGATGGGAGATAATTCCCATCAGAACAACCAGGGAACGCCACCCCCGAAAAATTCTCAACCTTTTGAGTCATACAATAAGCCTGAACAGAATAATTCAGTGCCACCGGCTCAGAAAGAACGCTTTGAGGATGATATTCCATTTTAAGTCCCTCGGCCCTGAGCCGTGGAAGAGAATGACTATGAGATGGAAAGTAAAATTGATGTACGAAGGAGAAAAACATGTCTGAAGATACACAGAATGCAGCAGCACCTGCTACACAGGGAAATACTGCAGATGCCAGACCTGCTGGTCCCAGAACCGGTGGAGACAGAAGCGGTGGAGACAGAGGTTCGGGTATGAGACCCAGAAGAACTTTTTACAAGAAAAAAGTATGTAAGTTTTGTAAGAATGGATTGGAAGTTGATTACAAAAAACCCGATTCACTGCGTCGTTTCGTAACAGAAAGAGGAAAGATTCTTCCTAGAAGAATCACTGGAACCTGTGCAAAACACCAGAGAATGCTGACAACAGAAGTTAAGAGATCAAGAGCACTGGCTCTTCTTCCTTACGTTTCTAAATAATCAGGAACTTTTTTTTGGAAACCGGTCAGATCAGAAAAATTACAGGAATATCCCTGACAACAGCTGTGCTGTATAATCTAGGGATACTGTCACCTTTTTTTGCCGTTCCACTGCAGTTTTCTGCAAGGGACAGCAATAGGTCACGTTTTCTGAGTTCATCCCTGTTTTCAGTGATTCTGATTCTTGCCTTCAGGGCAATGATTCTGAGGCCTCTCGGGGCATTGGGATTTTTATATGTAGACGGATTCATCCTGTTTCTAGTAGTTTCAGGACTCTATATCTGTAATTTTGAATTGAAGGGAATAACTCTTCCGGTCCGAATTGCTTTTGTTACAGCAGGAACTGCTGTCTTAAGCATGCTTCTTCTGCCTTTTGCAGGTGGATTAAAAGATCAGATTATTCTTTCTTTGAACCAGATCCTGAGTATCAGCAATGAGCTGAATCTCACGGCATCCGGTCTTGAGGGAGATAGTTTGATGAACGGAGAAACGTTGTTCCTTATATTTCAGGATATGGTTGGAAGTTTCGGACTTGTCTGGTACTTCTTTTTCATTGCTTTCTCCCTTTGGTTGGGACAGAGTTTAATGAAACGCAGAAATGGAACGGATTCTGATACAGAAACAGAAGGCTGGGAACTTCCGGAAGTCTGGGTTTGGTTTCTTTTCGTACCACTGACGCTATATCTTGTTGATAGGCTGATGGAAGTACGGGGAATCGATCTGCTGGGGAGAGTGCCTTCCTATGGGGTCAGCAATATTGTTCTGATCACCGCAGGCTGTTATGCAGTTCGCGGACTTGGGATAATAAAGCGTTTGATGAATAAAAAAGGATTATCTGTTCAGATGCAGCGTATACTGCTGATGACTACAGGTTTTCTGATTGTTATGCCGGGTGTTAATCTGGCCTTATTGATATTGATTGCAGGGCTCGGTGTATCCGAACTCTGGGTAAATTACAGAATATTTGACAAGGAGTAAATCCATGAAGATTATATTAAATCAGGATATTTCCAGCCTTGGTGAAGAAGGTGATGTAAAAGTCGTAACTGACGGTTATGCCAGAAACTTTCTTATCCCCAAGAAACTGGCCGTACCTTTTAACAAAGCCAATCTGAACATGTTTGAACAGAAAAAAATGGCTATTGAAAAAAGAAAAGATACAAAAAGAAAAGATGCCATGGGTATCAAAGAGCGTCTGGCTAAAGAAGTTCTGAACATCTCTATGCCTGCCGGTGATAAAGGAAAGCTTTTCGGTGCTGTTACAGCTGCTACAATCGTAGAAGAGCTCAGCAAGATTGGTCTTACTGTTGAAAAGAAGAAAGTTGAAATTGATGGTAATTCCATCAAAGTTACAGGTAATTCTACAGTAAAAATCAAACTTTACGGTGGTGAAACTGCCGAACTGAAAGTTGTCATCGAAGGTGTCCAGGTTGAAGGTTCTAAACCCGAAGCTAAACCTAAGGCTAAAGTAGAAGTTAAAGCTTCTACTGAAGAAGCTGTTGCTGAAGTAGCTGTTGCTGAAGAAGCTGTTGCTGAAGAAGCTGTTGCTGAAGAAGCCGCTCCCGAAGTATCTGCCGAAGAATCTGTCGAATAAATTCAAGGAACATATGGAATCAGTTTCCCTGAAAGATAAAGTGCCTCCGTATAATGAAGATGCAGAATCTGCTGTACTGGGGGCACTCTTAATAAATTTCAACCTCGATGCTCTGGATATTGTACGTATGTATCTGGGAGTCGGGGATTTTTTCAGAACAGGAAATCAGCATATTTTCAATGCTATTGAACAGCTTGAAAAAAAAGGCAGTGGTGTTGACCTTCTGACATTAATTGAAGAGCTTAAGTCTGAGGCTCTTCTGGAAAGAGCAGGAGGCGCTGCCTATGTCAGCGGTCTCACATCCTCAGTACCCACTACAGCAAATATTGAATACTATTCAAAAATAGTCCGGGAATGCAGCATTCGCCGCAGGCTCCTGACAATTTCTGCAGAAATTCACGCACAGGCACATGATGAATCTAAAGATACTTCCGAGATACTTGAGGAAGTTGAGCGACAGGTATTTGATATCAACGATCAAAGATCAGTTGATTCCATACAGTCTGCCGGCGATGTAATAAAAGAAGCCATATTCGCCATCGAACAGCGTTATTCTCAAAAAGGTGATTTCACTGGTGTACCTTCCGGATTTGATGATCTGGATGCCATGACTACGGGATTCCAAAAATCAGAAATGATTGTTATCGGAGCCCGTCCTTCGGTAGGTAAAACAGCTTTTGCATTGACCGTTGCCGCCAATATCGCCATAAAACAGAAAATTAACTGTGGCTTTTTTACACTGGAAATGACAACACTGTCGGTTATGCAGAGACTCCTGTCCCTGCAGGCTAACATTAATTCAAATAAAATCAGAACCGGACTGCTTAAACCTTCAGACTTCAACAGTCTGACTGATGCAGCCAGCAGCATCTATGATGCCCCCCTCTGGATAGACGATACTCCCAATATGAAGCTTCTGGACCTGAGAGCCCAGGCGCGTCGAATGGTCAGTAAATTTGATGTGAAAATTATATTTGTTGACTATCTTGGACTCATTACATTTGAAGATAAAAGAATCCCGCGGCATGAACAGATGGCCGAGGTCAGCCGGTCTCTCAAGGCACTTGCCCGTGAACTGGATATTCCTATAGTTGCATTGTCCCAGGTAGGACGTCAGACCGAAGGTAAGGCCCCCGGCCTGGCAGACCTCCGTGAATCAGGTGCAATTGAGCAGGATGCCGATGTGGTTATGTTCCTCCATAGAGAGAGAGGGATTGACAGTCATGAAGGAACACCTGAAAATATAGAGACAGAACTGATCATTGCCAAGCAGAGAAATGGTCCCGTCGGTGTTGTTAAAATGGCTTTTATACCCCATTTTACCAAGTTTGTTCCTCTGGCACACAGTAATTAGGAGTTTGAATGACTTTTATTGAAAATTATAATCTTGATGAGATTAAAAATGAAGTTAAAGATGTTGCTTACAATGAGCTTGAGAAGCAGCTTTCTTCTATTTCTGATGATGACATCTGTAAATGTACAGACTGTGTACAGGATATGGCATGTTATACCCTTAATCAGATAAAACCACGTTATACTGTTTCACTTCTTGGCAGTCTTTTTACCAAAGCGGAGACAGAAGTCCTTATAAAGGATATTGAGACAGTTGTGTCTATGGCTATTGAAAAAATAAGCCAGAATCCATTGCACAGTAAATCCTGATAATTTCAATTGAGATAATAAAACCCCGCCGGTAAACAGCGGGGTTTTTTTTGCCTTAACGTCTAAGGCTTATGGGTTTCAGGATTCCGGAGCTGCTAAAGTTTTAATACTGAAGCTGCTCCCCACCGATCGTCCAGTAGTCGTGGAAAAGCTGTTAATCTTTGAAGCCGCCGCTCTGTCGCTTATGACCGGTTTGGAACCTGTTGCCGCATTGATGGATATCCAGTTTTCATCACTCAGCAGGTAATAATCCAGAATTTTTATCCCTTTCTGAGGATCAAAGAGGGTCAGAGATCCGTCACTGTTAATGATATAGAGAACCGACTGATGATAAAACATATTTTCAATATTTCTATCATAACTCCAGGTCCGTCTCTGAGTCCCCCTGATTTTTATAATATCCCGACCCGTAATACTTCCATAGAGTGTGGGAGTATAGGAGGATGAATCTACAGTTAATATTGAATTGATCCATTCTCCCTTCTTACTGTAGATGGTAGTGACTTCAGAAGGGTTCTCTTTTTGATGACTTCTGATCTCTGTTGAAATTGTACCGTCTTCTTTCAGTTTAAGGCCCGCTGTATAGATGCTGTTGCCCCTCTCAGGACTTAATATGTTGTAAATGAGGAAACGGTTATCATCAAAGGGTGTAATCTCTCCTGTGTCCAGCTGAACTGTCAAAAGGGGATTCTTACTTGTTTTCATCAGTGATTTGCCGGCCAACAATGTGGAATCATCAAGGAAATTCAGACTAACCATTCCAAGAGCCGAGAACCCGAATTCTCTAATTCCTGTCTGAAGATTGCTTAAAGTGGCCTCTCCAGTGCTCTCCAGAGCAAGAACCTGACTGTTTCTGACCTTAACCTGATCCAGAGCCGCGGAGTAACTGTTATTTTCTCCAATAATTTCATTGTTCTCCGGATCGTAGAGAACATATCCCTTACCATTATTTTCACTGGACCATATAAGAAGTTTCCCATCTTCATAACTCTCTAATTTAGAGTTACCCATAATGGGATTCTTCATGGAAGCCATACTCAGGTCATTCAGACGGTTCGTACTGTATGTTCCACTGGCCCCGAAAAACTTACTCTCAAGAGTATAAAGATCATTTTCGCTGAGTATATAGAGTGTGTCTCCGTTGAATTCAATATCCTGTATATGTGCCAGCTCATTTTTCTTGTAGACAATGGGACTGAAAGTAGTCTTATCAAGCTCCCAGATATTACCTGAAGCATCTGATAAAAAGACCCTGTTATTTATGGTTTCTATGGCTCTGAATCTGTCTGTTATTCTGAAAAAACCTGTATCGGCAGTCATGTCTTCAAGTGTTCTGTTTGCATTGTTAAGATAATTTTCCGAAGCAATTGGAGAGAAAAACGCACCTTTGGTGGAGCTGTGACTGATTCGGAGTCTTCCGCTTTCAGACTGCTTTACTACAGAAAGGACACCTCTGTTCTGGTCAATGGAGAAAGAGAGCATATTTTCCACAGTCATTGCATCTTTGACATCTCCGCTGAGGCGGTCAATCATGAAGATTGAGTTTTCTTTACGTGCAAGAATATAACGTTTTCCTTCGGTCTGAAGTACCTGTATATCACTTAAATCTTCCATGGTGGGAGCTTCATTCTTAAGAGAGGATGTACGGATGTCAAAATATCTGAAGTATCCGGAGTTGCTGTAGGTCATGATAGTAGATTCTGTAGAACCGATATAACCATAGCTGAAGAGACCGCTCAATCTTTTCAGATATGAGTATTCACGGCCGGACTGACTGTCATATAAAACAATACTCGGATTTCCTACACGAGCAAGGAAAAGAAATTTTCCCTTTCCTGAATAATCAAACTGAATAGGACGAGTTGAGAGTGTTTTGGTAAATAGATTTTTGCCTGTTTTCCAATTCCATACCGAGAGAGCGCTGTAACCCGGTCTGTTGACAAGAATTGCCAGCTCAGTTTTTTCCGGATGAAGCTTCAGTTCAATACTGCCGTATAGACCCGTATCCAGTTGATATTCAAGTTTGTCACTTTCAAGATCCCAGATATTTACCAATCCTGAATCATCGGCGGATATCAGTGAGTTTGACTGATTGTGATAGTGTAGAGCAGTTACCGATTTATTATGCCCTGAATCAATTATCATTCTCTGTGCGGGAAGCAGAGAAGCACTAAGCATAAAAAGCAGTATGGTAATTTTTAATTTTTTCATTAATCAGTTCCTTGAAAAAAAGAGTATGTCATTCATGGTTGCAAAAATTATCAGTGCAAATACTATCATCGTACCCAGCATCTGGTATCTATAGAGTACCGCTGGATTAGGTTTTCTTTTAAACAGGCCTTCTACAAGAAACAGAAGTATCTGACCGCCGTCAAGGACAGGAATGGGAAGAAGGTTCATTATAAACAGGGCAATATTAATCAAAGCAATAAAGCGGAAGAAGCTCAGCAGCCCCTCTCCGATACCGGCTTTGAATCCTGAGAATGCCAGATCTCCGGTCATATAGGTGATCCTCAGGGGGCCGGAAACGGCTGACTGAAGATTGATACCCTTGAATAGAAGTGCAAGTCCCTTAACAGAGTTTCTAGTTGATTCCCAGGCTTCCAGGGCTCCATTTTTAAATGATGAGATGAGTTTGAATGCCGGTGTCCGGTATGTCAGGTAATCAAACTTGATTCCACCCAGGCCTAATTCCATCCCACCGGACATATCCAGGGTAATTCTCTGATTATTCCGCAAAATGGTCATGGTCTGAACAAGCTCTCCCTCTTTAAGTGAGGCAGAAACATCCAGGGCATGAGAAACGGGTCTTGAATTGACCGCCAGTATTCTGTCTCCGGCCATGGCACCGTAGTCCCTGAGAAGTGATTCATCACTGAACTCACGGATTACAGCATCGATCCAGGGATAAATCCCCATATAACCGGCACCGCTCTCCTTATTTAGTTCGGGAGTGACATCGATGTTCATTAGTTTTGAGTCTCTTTTAACTGTAAGGGTAATGGCCTCATCAGGATTGACGACAATCATCCTCTGGAGCTGATCAAAGCGCTCAATTTCTTTACCATTGATTGCAGTAATCAGATCTCCGCTCTGCAGTTCGGCCTGATCAGCGGGGTAGTCACTGCGTTGAGTATACTCAGAGGCAAGGACAATACGAGACGGGTAAAAGTGGATGTTATAACCTATGAAACTGATTACGAAGAAGATAATCCCCGCAAAAATCAGGTTCATAAACGGACCGCTGAGAGACACAATGATTCTCTTCCACCAGCTGGCGGCATACATATCACCTTCGTCGGTATCAATGGTTTTTGCTTTGCTCTCCCAGGCCTGTATCATTGCCTGTTCACCCTGCATCTTGCAGTATCCTCCGAGGGGGAAGAGAGAAATCCTGAATTCCGTATCTTTCCACATCCTTGAATAGAGAACCTTACCCCAACCGACGGAGAAGGCCTCAACCTTGATGCCTGAAAGTTTGGCGGCTATAAAATGTCCGGCCTCATGGACTACCACTACAATGGATAATCCAACCAGACCGAATAGAATCTTCATTATGGTCATATCGTTATTTTCCTGACAAATTTTTCTGCCGTGTTTCGTGCTTTTCTATCACTTGCTAGAATTTCTTCTACAGTGTTGTATTTATTGCTCCAGTCTTTCTGGAGGGTATGCTCGGTAACTTCGGCAATTGATTTATATTTAATTCTGTCTCCCAGAAATGCATCTACCGCAATCTCGTTGGCAGCGTTATAGGCAATAGAGTATGATTTTCTAAGGTCTGCACATTCAAAGGCATACTTCAGCATGGGGAATTTCCTGAAATCCGGTTCCTGGAACTCAAGTGTTTTACCTGCAAGATCCAGATAGGCCCAGGGAACTTCTTTCATAACTGGATAAAAAAGTGCATTCTGAATAGGAAGTCTCATGTCAGGTGCTGAAATCTGCGCATAAAGGGCCAGGTCTTTAGTTCTGATCAGGGAATGAACATAACTTTGGGGATGTATGAGAACTTTAATTCTGTCTACATCAAAATCAAAAAGCTGTTGTGCTTCTATAACCTCGAGACCCTTATTGGCCATGGTTGCCGAATCAATTGTAATTTTCGGACCCATATCCCATGTCGGGTGAGCCAGAGCATCCTTCTTGGTTATTGAATCAAAGTCATCAATCTCTCTGTTCCGGAAGGGACCGCCTGAGGCAGTCAGTATAATCTCAGATATGGTTGCAGCCTTTCTATTCTCAAGGAGATAGAATATTGCCGAATGTTCAGAATCTACAGGCAGGAGCCTGCAGCGGTGAACTGAAGCAAGGTGTTTGATAAGGGGTCCTGCAAGTACCATGGACTCCTTGTTGGCCAGTGCCAGATCAATACCGCATTTCAGTGTCTGAACCGAGGGCATCAGTCCACTGGCACCGACAATGCCGTTAACTACAATATCTGCATCAGAATCTTTTATCAGATCAAGAATGCCCTGAGATCCGTGATATTTTATTTTCTCACTGCCGGGTTTCTTAGCGCTGAGACAGAGACTTGCATCAGGGTAATCAGCTGCGTCTTTGAGAAGCTTCTGCTCATTGCTGTGTCCCTGAAGACCGACAAGCCGGAATTCTTCGTGATGGGAACGTATTATTTCAAGGGTACTCTGACCGATTGAGCCGGTCGATCCCAGTATCAGTACTCGTTTCATGTTTTAACCTGATCTATAGGGTAGTGAATTGCAGGAAGTAATAGAAAATCGGTGCAGTCAGTAAAAGAGAATCAATAGAGTCCAGGAGTCCGCCCCTGCCCATTATGATATTGCCTGAGTCTTTGACCCCTGCAGATCTTTTAATACCCGATTCAATAAGATCTCCAAGGATGGTTGTCACTCCGGCAATTACACCGAGAACAATAACGGTCCATAAAGGTCCCTGCATTATATTAGGAAAAATAAACCAGCTGCTGATGGTTACAACAAGTGAGGCAAAAATTCCGCCTCCGAAACCGATAAGGCTTTTATTCGGGCTTACAGCAAAAATTCCTCTTTTGGAGTTCTTACCGAAGAAGACACCCATAAACCATGCAAAGGAGTCGTTGAAATAAACCATAAGCATAAAAATTATCAGTATAAAACTGGCAGATTCAAATCCTGAAAAGCGAATTATGTAGGTAAGGAAATATCCGGGATAAAATAAGCTTAGCAATGAGCCTGCAGCTGCTTCTATCAGCCCTTTGAAACCGGCCTTCCCCATGGTGAATATAGGTAAGATCAGTACAAACAGTCCTGCAATCAGGAAATAGAGCAGTAAGATATTTTCCGGAAGTATTCCCAGGGTTATAAAGTATGTCAGAACCGGGAGAAGAGCTGATACTACTGTCAGAGTCTTAACAGGAACAGATATTCCCGCCTTTCTGAGCATCTGAGCCATTTCATTGGTTCCGACCATGGTGATCAGCAGTACCACAAGGTTAATAGCCAGATGGTTTGCATAGGATATCAGTATAAGAATGGTCAATACAGGCAGTGCCACCGCGAAGAGCAGAAATCTTTTCTGGGTATTATTCATTATTTAACTCCGCCGAATCGTCTTTCGCGGTTCGAAAATGAATCTACAGCTAGCTGCAGATCTTCTCCTGTCCAATCGGGCCAAAGCTTATCAGAAAAATAAAGCTCGGAATAAGCAGTCTGCCAGATAAGAAAGTTACTGATCCTTTTTTCTCCACCCGTACGGATCAGAAGATCCACAGGAGGAAGATCAGGATTGTCCAGAGACGACCACAGTATTTCAGCAGTAATAGCCTGTCCCGGATTCGTCTTAATATGACTGTTCACAGATCTGACTACTTCATCCTGACCACCGTAGTTAATCAAAAGATTGACTGTAAGACCTGTGAAATGAGAGGTCTGTTCCTTTACGGTTTTAATCTCTTTCTGAATATCTTCAGGAAGACGGCTCAGGTCTCCGCTGTGAACGACACGAATGGAATTATCCTTATAGAACTGATATTCCTTTTTCAGGTAACTTTTAATCAGAACCATAAGGAATGAGACTTCATCTTCGGTTCTTTTCCAGTTCTCAGTGGAAAAAACATAGAGAGACAGGTTTTGTAAGCCCATATCCGATGCGGCTTTGACAATTGCCTTTGCCGCATTAAGTCCTTCCCGATGACCAGCGGAGCGGATCTGACCGCGCTGCTTTGCCCAGCGGCCGTTACCGTCCATTATTATCCCTATATGGGATGGAATACTTTCCTGTGAAGCCATTAAATCTCCATTATTTCCTTTTCTTTATCATCAATAATGGTACCGATCTCTTTGATGTACTGGTCGGTCAGCTTTTGAACTTCATCCATCCCTTTTTTCTGCTCATCCTCGGTAAAATCACCTTTCTTGATCAGATCATTTACATCACGACGAATGTTTCTGACAGATACACGGCTATGTTCACCGACATTTTTGGACTGTTTAACCAGGTCCTTACGTCTTTCCTCAGTTAGGGGAGGTATATTGATACGGATTACTTTTCCGTCGTTATTCGGATTTAATGAAAGCTCAGATGTCTGGATAGCTTTTTCAATATCACCCAGGGCATTTTTGTCAAAGGGCTGAATGACTATCAGTCTAGCTTCGGGTATGGAGATATTTGCCACCTGATTGAGGGGTGTGGGAGTTCCATAATACTCCACATTGATTTTGTCAAAGAGACTGGCAGAGGCTCTACCTGTTCTGATTGTGTTAAATTCTTCTTTAAGTGCCTTAACAGTTTTTCTCATTCTGTCTTCTGCTGATTTCTTTACAGTATCCATATTCACTCCCTTATGATACGTAATTTATATAAATTACGCATAGATCAATGCTTATAAATAATAAACACCCCCTATGATAACACAGGGGGCGTTTGTATGAAAAGATTATGCTTCCTGACCAACCATCATATAGATGTATTCAGAAAGTTCAATTTTTCCACCAACAGCTTTAGCAACTTCATTACAAGCCTGAGCACAGCTCAGTTTGTCATTCTTAACAAAAGCCTGGTCTACAAAACAAATCTGTGAAAGATGTTTGTTCAGTTTACCCTTGATAATACCGGCAATAACTTTCTCGGGTTTGTCCAGTGTAGCGGCCTGTCCCTTAAAAATATCTTCCTGATCGGCAAGGTATGAAGCATCTACTGCGTCACGGTTAAGGTAGGAGGGGTTGAAGGCTGCTGCATGCAGAGCCAGGTCCATTCCCAGAGCTTTCACTTCGTCTTTAGCGGCTGTTTCAGCGCTGTCACAACTCAGTTTTACCATAACACCGATCTGTCCGTTGTTGTGGAGGTAATCTACAACACAGTCAGAATCGCTTACTTCCATGGTGGAAATTCTTTTCACACCCATGTTTTCTTTCAGTATGGAAATAGTCTCTTTTACGAGCTCTTCCACACCTGCATTTACTTCACTTACTTTGTTTTCAGCAACATATGCAGCGATTTTCTTACCATTGTCACTGAATACAGCGTTTTTGGCAACAAAGTCTGTTTCACAGTTCAGCTCGATGGCTGCGGCTGTGCTTCCCACAATTGATGTGAAAACAGCACCGGCGTCAGTAGAACGTCCGGCTCTCTTATCTGCACTGGCCAGACCCTTTTTCTTAAGGATCTTTTCTGCTTCGGCAAAATCTCCGTTTGCTTCAACAAGTGCATTTTTACAATCCAGCATTCCTGCCAGAGTTTTGTCTCTTAATTTTTTTACGTCAGCTGGTGATACTGCCATTTTAGTCTCCTAATTATTCAGTAGTGTATACAACATCGCTGTCACTTGCAGCAGGTTTTTCTTCGGCAGCTGCTTCAGCAGGAGCTTTAGTTGCTTCTTTTGCGGGTGCTTCAGCAGCAGGAGCTTCAACAGCAGGTGCTTCAGCAGCAGGAGCTTCAACAGCAGGTGCTTCAGCAGCAGGAGCTTCAGCAGCAGGAGCTTCAGCAGCAGCTTCTTCAGGAGCAGGCTGTTCCTCTTCCTGAAGGCTTTCAATTACTTCCAGTCCAATTTCGTTGTCGGCTTCAACAACAGCATTGGCAATGATCTGTGTGAACAGGCTGATAGCTCTGATCGCATCATCGTTACCGGGGATAGGATAGGTAATACCTTCGGGGTTACAGTTTGTGTCGACAACCGCGATGATGGGAATGCCCATTCTCTTAGCTTCGGCAACAGCAATTGCTTCTGTCTTTGTATCGATGATGAACATAACTCCGGGGAGTTCAGACATGTTCTTAATACCACCGAGGTTCTTTTCGAGTTTATCTTTCTGTTTCAGAAGCTTTGAAACTTCTTTCTTAGTCAGCTGTTCGAAAGTTCCATCAATTTCCATCTTCTCAATTCTCTTGAGCTGGTGGAGTGATTTTTTGATTGTTGAAAAGTTGGTCAGCATACCACCGAGCCATCTGTTGTTAACATAGAACATGTCACAACGTTCAGCTTCTCTTGCAATAGCAGCCTGAGCCTGTTTTTTGGTACCTACGAAAAGAACGGATTTTCCGTCAAGAACATTCTTTCTTACAACGTCATAAGCCTCGCGGATTGCAACGATTGTCTTCTGAAGGTCGATAATATGAATCCCGTTTCTCTGAGAGAAGATAAACTTCTTCATTCGGGGATCCCAGCGTTTGGTCTGATGACCAAAGTGTACACCTGACTCGAGCAGGTTCTTCATTGTTACTACAGCCATGTAGTCTCCTATTCCACTTCTAAGTAAATAGATGTGGTCCTTCGCTTGATCTCAGTTACTTTTTCTGCGCTTAATCCCTATGGGGAAAAGACATATTAGCAACCGGAAATTTTTTGCTGAATTACAGCCTGCTCAAGATGCCATAGATTCTGTTTATTGGCAAGCCCATGACGTTGTAAAACGTGCCATTGAGAGAAGATATGTACTTCCCTCCCTGTTCCTGTATTCTATAAGCACCGGCTACACCTTTCCATTCATCTGTGTCCAGATAATTGTTTATCTCTTCTTCTGACATGGGGCTGAAGCTGACATCACTGCTTTCATAGTCTGTAATCATCTTTCTCTGTGAAACGGAGTAGATCGTGAAGGCTGTAATCACCTGATGGCTGCGTCCCTGTATGCCTCTCAGCATCTCTGCTGCGGCTTCCCGTGTTTCAGCTTTACCGATTTTTTCATCATCAAGGGCAATCAGAGTATCCGCTGTGAGGATTACAGCATCATCAGGGTAGAGTTCAGGATGTTCAAGGCAGGCATTCATCTTCAGTTCTGAAAGATTTTTTGCAAGTTCAACCGCATGGAGCTTCTGATCCATAGGTTCTTCTACATCCACTTCAATGACCTTACACTCCATTCCCATCTGTTTAACAAGCTGTTTACGACGGGGAGAGGCTGAGGCAAGATAAATTTTTTCTATCATACTTTTAACCTGTTATCCTTATGCTCTTTACTAATTATATCCATATATTTAATATTGTAAAACTTATGATAAAATTAAAAAATATTAGAAAAGAACAAAGCATTTATAAACAAAGCATAAAACAGGACCGTTTTTTATATCTCATACTGACATTTTTCATTTGTTCCATATTAGTTTTATTATTCTTCAGAATCTCCAGCACTCAAATTGAGAAGGACTCTTCCCTGTTATTTGCAAAGCTGAATAGAGTCGCAACAACAGTAACGGCCAGTCCATACTCTGTGAGTGACGGAGTTCATGAGGCTTATGAAGATGTTATTAAGATAAGCACATCCCTGGAGTCTAGAAAACTATCACCCAGCCGATTTCTTGTTTATAAGCACTATCTTCCAGAGCCAATGTACACAACTGAGGATGAAAAAACCTTGTATATGGATCAATTCCGACAGTATGCAGCGTCCATCCGGGGACGTACAAACACATACCTTCATCTACTCCTTATGGTTGTCTACATCTTATTAGGTTTGATCTCTTTTCTTGTTATTGTATTCTATTTTTTCTATAGCTCTATTAAATCATCAATTAATGATTCATTAGTTATTATTCAAAAAGGGATCAATATGATCGATTCCCGGTTGAATATGGAACTGTTTGACTCCTTTAATGTTCCTGATGATGCACCAGAAGAGATACTGGCCCTGAGTCATGCTATTTACAGGATTGATAAGGATATAGAATTAGATCAGAAGATCGACACAATAGAATCCTACGGCAGTATTTCCGAAATACTTGAATATCTGGCCTCCGCCCTTGATGAACTGATTCCAATGGATCGAATTGCCCTTGCATTTAATGACAGTGACGGCCGGGTAACCGCAGAGTCTGCCTTTGTGAAATATCAAAAGGTCTGGCTGGAACCGGGATATTCTGAATTCCTATCCAATACCTCTCTGAATAAGATGATTCATACAGGCAATGGTCGAATTATGAATGATCTGCCCTCTTATGCCAGACAGAATAGTGTTTCTGAATCTACTAAACTTATTTTAAAAGAGGGTATCCGCTCCAGCATGACCATACCCCTTCAATCCAATCAGCGATGTGTGGGATTTCTATTTATCTCCAGTCGTGAAAGTAATGTTTATAATCAATTCCATTTGAAGGTTGCTCAACGGATTGCAAAACGATTAAAGCATCGCTTCTTTCATGAGTATCTTTCACAGGAACTGATTGCAGAGTCAGCTAATTCTTTTGTCGGTCTTATGAATGAAAGGGATAATGAGACCTCGGAACACATAAGCAGAATGTCACTGTACTCATTTACAATTGCAAAAAATTTATCCAGAAAGGACTTTTCCATCAGACCTGGATTCCCCAGGGAAATTCTCTGGTTTGCCCCTCTCCATGATATTGGTAAAATCAGTATTCCCGATAATGTACTTCTAAAGAAAGGACCACTGACATCCACAGAGTTTGAAGTTATGAAACAGCATGTTAACAGTGGTTTGAAAATTATTAAGGGAATGAATCTTAGAATAGGATCGATACTGAATCAATCTGTTCTGAAGGTAGCAGAGGATATTATCAGTGGCCATCATGAAAAATATGACGGCAGCGGTTATCCCGAAGGGCTGAAGGGGCGTGAGATTCCTCTTGCCGGTAGAATAGCGGCGATAGCGGATGTCTTTGATGCTTTAACTTCAAAAAGATCTTACAAAAGGGCATTTTCTATTGAAGAAGCTCTGAATATTATGGAAGTAGAGATGAAGGGTTCTTTTGATCCCTATCTTTATGAATGCTTTCAGGATTCTATGGATGAATTTCTTGAGATATACAGAACTCATCAGGAGGATTCATGAATCCCTGTTGTTCACCAGCCATCTGGGCATATGAAGTCTGTAAAAGACCGCCAGAGAGCGGAAGATAAATATAAAGCTGACGGATATGATTCCAGCCAGTTGAATATCAACATCGACCATTCTCAAAATACCATACAAGATACTCCCTAAAAGAGCGGGAGTTGCATAAAGCTCAGTTGTGATTAGAAGATTAGGACGTCCTGTGAGAACGTCTCTCATCACACCACCGCCCATTCCTGTTATAAAGGACATCATCAGAGCCAGTGGAAAGCTGTGTCCCAGGCTGATTGTCTTTTCAAAAGCCTGAATACAGAAATAAGCCACTCCCAGGGCATCAAAATAGAGGAGAATCCTGTAACGGGCATCATTGATTGTTGAAATTTTCAATAGAAAGAATGTCAGGGCCGAAGCGGCTGCGGCAACAATAATATAGGTACTGTCGGCAATCCAGAAAACCGGTACATCCAGGATGGTATCCCGGATTGTTCCACCGCCTATGGCGGTAATAAGACCAAGAACCACGAGCCCAAGAATGTCTCTGTCCTTACGGATAGCTCCTAATACACCGGTGATGGCAAATATGGCAACGGCGGCCTGTGCAAATATATATTGTCCCATAGGGGCATACTATAATGATTTTCCCTGTGTGCATCCAGAGTCTGCTGCAAAGAGATTCAGCTCCATCTGCGGATCGGCTTCTTTATATAGATCACCCTGAAGTTTTCCAAGGGAAAGGCCGAGAAGACGAACAGGAATTTTACCGGCATCTGTTTTATTCAGTAATGCCGGTACCAGGCTGAGTATGTCTTCCTTGTTCTCCAGTACCATGGGACTCTGAATAGAGCGGGTACAGAGACGGAAGTCATGATATTTGACTTTCAGGGTGAGCTGACGTCCCTGTAGATTCTGCTGTTTCAAGTCCTCTTCAATCCGGGCCGAAATTTCTTCCAGTTCCTTCATTATTTCCTCAGGGTCTGTGAGATCAGAGGGAAATGTATTTTCCCGTCCAAGGGATTTACGCGTTCGTTCGGGCTCTACGTTTCTCTCATCGATTCCCCGTACAGCATTGTAATAATAACTCCCTGATTTACCGAAGTAATCCAGACATTCATACATTTCAAGTTTTTTAAGGTCGGCCCCGGTTTCGATGCCCAGGGAGTTCATATGTTCTGCTGTCTTTTTGCCGACTCCCCAGAACTTTTTAATAGGAAGCTTTGCAAGAAATGATTCGGCTTCTTCCGGGAGAATTACTGTCAGGCCATTGGGTTTGTCGATGTCAGATGCAATTTTGGCTATGAATTTATTATAGGAAACCCCCGCAGATGCAGTCAGGTTTGTCTCTTTGTAGATCCTGGCTCTGATCTCTTCGGCAATTCTGGTAGCCGAGGGATTGTTCATCTTATTTTCAGTAACATCCAGATAGGCCTCATCCAGGCTCAGAGGTTCTACCAGGTCCGTGTAGGAGAGGAATATCTCTCTGATAATATCGGATGCTTCCTTGTATTTTGAGAAATTATGATGGGATACAAATATGGCATGGGGACATAGTTTGTAGGCTTGTGTAGAAGGCATGGCCGAATGTATACCGTAGACTCTGGCTTCATAGGAACAGGTGGATACAACACCCCGGCTGTTGGGGGGTCCTCCTACAACAATCGGCTTCCCTCTGTAGGAAGGATTGTCCCTCTGTTCAACGGATGCATAAAAGGCATCCATGTCTACATGAATGATTTTCCTCATGATATTTATACTATACCAGTGTTAAGTGTTTTGCAATATCACCCGGCAGGGTGAATTGATATATTAGATCAAATTCACACTGATCGGGTAATGGCCAAATCAACTGCGGGGGATGATAATCAGTATATCAAAACTACGGGGGCCACTTATGAAAAAAAGAAAGCATTTTCTGACCTGGCTGATAACCATTATGTTTCTGCTTCTGATGATCTGGACACTTATGGCTTCGATCTGGGGAGTAGGACAGGATTATACAATACCGGCCTGGCTGAAGGCAGGGTTTATGGGGCTGACTGTTTTAATCATCGTTCCCATTATGATCATGATGATTGTTACCGCAGTGCACAGAAAAAGAGAAATAGATGAGGAGGATGAAGATGATCTTAGTCAATACTGAAACAATTTCAGGAAAGGATCTGGAGATGCTGGGGATAGTGAAGGGGAGTACCGTTCAGTCCAGGCATATGGGAAAAGATATTATGAGCAGCCTGAAAACACTTGTAGGCGGTGAAATCACTGCCTATGCGGAAATGCTTAATGGTGCAAGGGCACTGGCTACAAAAAGAATGGTTGAAGAAGCCGAGGCAATGGGAGCCGAGGGAGTCGTAAATATACGTTATGCCTCCAGTGCAGTCATGCAGGGGGCGGCGGAAGTCATAGTCTATGGAACGGCTGTTAAAATCAAATAAAAGCTGAGAAAAATAGATATCCATTGGGGGATTTCAGACTATAATGTTGAATTATGAGATCCCTCAATGATTATCTGCATCAGACAGAGAGCAGAAGAGGAGAGGAAGAGGCCGGGAAACTCCGCACTCTGTTTCTCCTTTTTCTTTTTCTCTGGTCTGTTCTGCAGCACAGTAATACAATCACCATTTTAATTCCACTTTTTCTTGGGTTGATCAATTATCTGACCCTTACATTTTTAAAAAAAAATAAAAGATTTCTGAATCCTTATTTCATCATTTCACTGGAAATCATTCTGGCTTCATCCTGGTCATTTTTCCATTCAAAGGGATATTCATTTCCTCTGCTGCCGGTTCTGCTGTTTATCATCTATTGTGCTTCCCTGCGGCTGAAGATCAATCTGATTGTCATGGCGGGAGTGGAGAGCATTGTTCTGATGAATCTTCTGTATCTGTATTCTCTTATTCCTGTGTCAGATTCACTTGATGTGAATATTTTTAATTGGCCGGAGTTTAATAATCAGATTATGTTCACATTGCTGCTTATCACATTTTCAATTGCCGTACTCAGCAGGCCCAGAATCATCAGCCGCCTTGTGAATCAGCAGCAGGTCTACTTTGATACCATCCGCAATGAAAATACAGCCTTAAAGGATTCTCTTGAAGAGATCGCCGGAATTTTTAAACTCAGCAGCAGAGAGAAGGATGTTCTGGGAATTCTTATCCAGGGGAAAACCTACAGGATGATTGCCGGTGAACTTTATATCTCCCTTGATACGGTGAAGAGTCATGTAAAAAGTATTTATCGTAAATGTAATGTAGGCAGTAAAGGGGAACTCCTTATAGTACTTCAGGACATTCTTCAGGAAGCGGCACTTGTCCGGGAGAAGGAATCTGAATAGTATGGGTGATTATGTCTGATACACAGAAAAAATCAGCTGGGAAGCCCCGGAGACCACAACAGCAGCTTAATCCTCTTTTAGCCCCTTTGAAAAAAGAGCTGAAGGGAGTCCGCTCCTGTGACTACCACTCTCTGAATCGGGAACTTTTCAGGCTGAATAACAATACACTTACAGAAGAATCTCAGGGTCTGATAAAAATTAAATCCAGAATTCTCTCCTCCATGGAAGAGAAACAGAGAAGACAGCTTAGAAAACCACGGTATAACTGGAATTACGATCTGCCCATCACGGCACGGAAGGATGAGATTATCCAGACCATCAGGGATAATCAGGTCATAGTTCTGGCCGGTGAAACCGGAAGTGGAAAAACGACTCAAATTCCAAAATTCTGTATGGCTGCGGGCAGGGGGATAGAGGGAAAGATCGGATGTACCCAGCCCCGTAGAATCGCCGCACTCACAGTGGCCGATCGTATTGCTGACGAACTGGGAGAACAGCCCGGTCAGTCTGTTGGATACAAGATCCGTTTTCAGGACAGGGATAAACCCACATCCACCATAAAGATCATGACCGACGGTATTCTCCTGGCCGAAACCCAGGGAGATGCCTATCTCAATGAATACGATACCCTTATCATCGATGAGGCTCATGAGCGGAGTCTGAATATTGACTTCATTCTGGGCTATCTACGGCAGCTGCTTAAGAAGAGGAAAGACCTCAAGCTGATCATTACATCGGCAACAATAGATACTCAGAAGTTCTCAAAGGCTTTTGATGATGCTCCCGTGATAGAGGTCTCGGGACGTACTTTTCCCGTAGAAGTCCGTTATGATGACAGCGATCTCAGTGATGAGGGTTCTCTGGCAGAGCGTGCCGCACAGGCCGCCAATCAGCTGATCTATAAGGACTCCAAGGGAGACATCCTTATCTTTATGCCTACAGAGCAGGATATCAGAGAGTGCTGTGATCTTCTGGCAGGTAAGCAGAGACACGCCACCATACTGCCCCTCTATGCCAGGCTTTCTTCCTCCGATCAGAAGAGGGTTTTTGCACAGGCGCCTACAAGAAAAATTGTTATCTCAACCAATGTGGCCGAGACTTCCCTGACCATACCGGGAATAAGATATGTTATTGATACGGGTATTGCCCGTCTGGCCCAGTATTACCCCTCTACGGGTACTTTCGCTTTGCCGGTGATGTCCATATCCCGTAGCAGTGCAGATCAGAGGAAAGGGCGCTGTGGACGTGTGGAGAACGGAATATGTGTCCGTCTTTTTACGGAAGATGACTATGTAAGCAGACAGGAGTTTACCCCTCCCGAAATTCTCAGAACTAATCTTGCAGAAGTAATTCTGCGGATGCTTTCTCTCCGTCTGGGTGATCCTGCAGAGTTTCCCTTTATAGATCCCCCATCCTCTACGGGCATCAGTGACGGATATAAAACATTGATGGAACTTGGAGCCGTAGAGAACCGGGGAAGCGGTAAAAAGCGAAGTTATGGAATGACCAAAATGGGTAAAATCATGGCCTTCCTTCCTCTTGATCCCCGTCTTGCAAGGATGATTCTTCAGGCTGACAAAGAGCAGTGCATGGAAGAAGTTCTTATTATTGCTGCTTCATTGAACGTCCATGATACCCGGGAACGCCCTCAGGACAAGGTTGGAACTGCAGATCAGGCTCATGCAAAATTCAGAGATGATAACTCGGATTATTTGAGCCGCTTAAATATATGGCGTAGCTTCGAAAAAAATTATGATACAAAAAAAACAGGGAATTTAAGGAAGTTCTGCAAGGAAAACTACATGTCCTTCAGACGAATGAGGGAATGGCAGGACATCTACAGACAGCTGAAAATTCTCCTTGAAGAGAAGGAATACAAAATTAAAGCCTACCAGGGGAATGAAGATAACTTCTATCCCGCCATACATAAATCAATACTTGCGGGCTTCCTCTCCCATATAGCCCTGAAGAAGGAGAAGGTCTACTACAGGGCTACAAGAAACCGTGAGCTTATGATTTTTCCCGGCTCCGGACTCTTTGGGGGAAAGAGAGCCGGTGAGTGGATTGTTTGCGGGGAAATAGTGAAGACCTCCAAGCTCTTCGGGCGTATAGTAGCCAATGTAGAGTCCTCGTGGTTTGAGGATCTCTCGGCACATCTGATCACAGAAAGTTATCACAGTCCCATCTGGACACAGGACAAGGGTGCTGTAATGGTACAGCGGCAGAAGCGTCTTTTCGGCTTTATTATTTCCGAAGATGTGATCCCATATGGACCTGTTAATCCATCGGAAGCCACAGATATGATGATTCGGGGTGCCTTTCTGGAAGGGGCTGTCCGTGATACATCCTCTTTTCCTTTTCTGGAAGCCAACAATAACCTTATTGATTCCATTGTTAATATGGAGAATAAGATCCGTCGGCGTAATCTCCTTGTTACGGATGAAGAGTTGTTTCTTATCTATAAGGAACGTCTGGGATCAGAAGTCTATGACCTGGGTCTGCTGAATAAGCTGTTGATAGACAAGGGCCCCGACTATCTTGTGATCAGTGAAGAAGATCTGTTGAAAGGGCAGACCGATAAAAATATACTGGCCCAGTTTCCAGACTCCCTGAGCATTGGAAACATAGATGTGTCGGTGGAGTACAGCTTTGAACCAGGCAAGGAAACAGACGGTGTCACCCTTCAGATTCCCGCCAGAGAAGCCACTCAGGTACAGGCGACTCAGCTGGACTGGGCCATACCGGGGCTTCATAAAGAGAGAATTGCTGCTCTGATCAAGGGATTAGCTAAGAAAACCAGAAAACAGCTGACACCCATCAATGCCACAGTGGATGAAATTGTGAAGAAAATGGAGAGTCAGGATGATCAGAAGCTGACACGGACTCTCAGTGAGTTTCTTTATACGGAATGGGGTATCAATGTTCCACTGACAGACTGGGATGAAGACGCTCTTCCTGAACATCTGAAAATAAGAATTGCAGTAACAGACGAGCGGGGTAAGGTTATTGAAACTGCCCGTGATACGGAAGTTCTCTATAAAAAATATGACGCCCATGTTGATAAGAATATTCTCCGGAACAGCCGGAAAGAGTGGGAGCAGAATAACCTTAAAACCTGGGAGTTCCGGGATCTTCCCGAGGAGATCAGTAAAAAGGGCAAGAAGGGCTATATGTACCGCCTCTATCCAGCCCTTAAGGACTGCGGTGATGAGACGGCTGCCATACTCCTATTGGAGAATAAAGAGGAAGCCGCCGATACTCACAGCAAGGGAGTATCCCTGCTGCTGCGTCTGAGCTTTGCTAAAGAGATCAGATCTTTCAAGCAGGAACTTTCATCTGATTTTCATTTCACTGAGGGTGCTGCCTATTTTGGCGGATTGAAGGAGATGGAAAAGCGGATATGGAACAAGATCTTTTTTGAAGCCGGTGATAACAGTATTCGTTCAAAAGAGGATTTTGATAAAGCCAGAGCAGATCTGGCTCCACAGCTTTTTCAAAGGGCTGAAGAGGTCTACAGCCAGTGCAGCAGGATTATTCAGGGCTTTAAGGAGACCAGGCTTTTCCTTTCACAGGCCGAAAGTAAGGGCAGGAGTAAGGCTTTTATCGAAGCCCGGCGACAGGACCTTGAAGATCTGATTCCCAGAGATTTTATCGATCAGTATGAATCAGAGAGGCTCCATGAGCTGATCAGACATATGAAGCTTATCAGGGTACGATCGGAAAAGGGTATTCTTGATCCCCAGAGGGATGCAGAGAGGGAAAAACAGTTCTCAAGATTCTGGAATCGATATTTGAAAACATTGGATAAGATGCCCGAGTGGATAAGCCCGGAACGTAAAAGAGAAGTGGATGCCCTTTGGTGGTATTTCCAGGAGTATAAAGTTTTCCTATTTGCCCAGGAGATGAAAACCCGGGAAAAGATTTCGGATCAGAGAGTTGAGAAAAGGGTAGAAAATTTACAGGTAATGTTATGACACCATATCAGCGATTTTTACTGGCACTGGCATTGATCATATTTCTCATCTTTTCAGGAATCTTCGGATTTATGAATTTAGAGAACTGGAACTTTGCAGACAGCCTCTATATGACATTCGTCACTATATCCACCGTCGGCTTTGCCGAAGTTCATCCTCTGTCCACAGAGGGCCGGTATTTTACCATGGGTCTCATCCTTGTGAGTCTGCTGATTATCGGTTATATCATCACCACACTTATGTCCTTTCTATTTGAAGGACAATTACTCCATACAATGAGGGAGAGACGCATGAAGCATTTCCTGGGTCAGATTAAAGATCATTTTATAATATGCGGATTTGGAGAGGTCGGTAGAGAAACTGCCGAAGAGCTGAATAAGAATAAAATACCCTTTGTCATCGTGGATTGGGATATTACAGATATTGACAAAGAGAAGTATCCCTCCTATACGATGATTGACGGGGATGCTTCGGAAGAGGAAGTACTGTCCAGGGCCAGGATCGACAAGGCCCGGGGACTGATCTGCTGTCTGCCCGAAGATCCGCAGAATGTATTTACAGTGCTCACTGCCCGTGAAATGAATCCAAAACTGAATATTGTTTCAAGAGCCTCTCATGAAAGGACTGTATCCAAACTTAAGAAGGCAGGAGCCAACAGGGTTATTACTCCTAAGGTAATAGCAGGGCGCCGTCTGGCAACAGTCAGTATCAGACCTTCGGTGAGCCGCTTTCTGGATACCATAGCAGCAGGAGGAAAGGATGATGTCCATATTGAATCCTGTCATCTGGGTACTGATTCAGGTCTGATCAGTAAGACATTGAGAGAAAGTAATATCGGTCAGCACACGGGTGCTGTTATTATCGGGATTCTTGATTCTGATGGAAATCTGAGAAGTAATCAGTCAAACCGCAGCACAATTGCATCTATCCAGTTAAATCAGGGAGATGAGCTGATAGCCATGGGTAATGAGGATCAGTTGAAATCGCTTAAAAAATTCGCATCTCTTCAATAAACTTTTTATTATTCAGTCTTTGATCAGCAATAAAAAAGCCCGGCGAATGCCGGGCTTTATTTCATTAAATATCAGTCAATTTTCAGGATTCTGATCTTAAAAGATTCAGTGCCGAACCTGATTTGAACCAGCGGATCTGCTCGTCATTCAGAGTATGAACTGCAACGATACTATCACTGCTCTCATCTGCATGATTCAGGACTATTTCCAGTTCAGATCCGGGAGAGAGTGAAGTCAGCCCCTTAACCGAGATCCTGTCATCTTCCTGAATCTTGTCATAGTCAGAGGGATCTTTGAAGCTCAGCGCCAGGATTCCCTGTTTCTTCAGGTTGGTTTCGTGGATACGGGCAAAGCTTTTTACCAGAACTGCCGCACAGCCAAGGAGTCTGGGACTCATGGCAGCATGTTCACGGCTGCTTCCCTCGCCATAGTTTTCATCACCTACGATTACAAACTGAAGACCCTCTTTCTTATAGGCCCGTGCATTGTCGGAGAAAGTTATCCCCCTAGCGGCGCTGTTCAGGTTTTTACCCACTCCTACTTCATCTGTGAAAGCGTTTGTAGCTCCGCTGAGCATGTTGTCGGAGATATTATCAAGATGGCCTCTAAACTTCAGCCAGGGGCCTGCAGGACTGATGTGGTCTGTTGTACACTTACCTTTGGCTTTGGCCAGAAGGGGGAGTGATTCGAAGTCAGAACCATCCCAGGGTGTAAAAGGTGTCAGGAGCTGAAGTCTCTGAGAGTCGTCTGCCACCATAACCTTTGTATCACCGCCTCTGGGTGCCTGGTAACCTGCCTTGTTGTCTTCATAACCTTTCTGGGGCAGGTCATCACCCCTGGGAGCATCAAACTTGACCTCTTCACCTTTTTCATTGACCAGTGTGTCGGTGTAGGGATTGAAATCCAGCTTACCGCTTATAGCCATAATGGTTACCATCTCGGGACTGGCCAGGAAGGAGAGGGTCTCGGGATTCCCGTCGTTTCTTCCTCTGAAGTTTCTGTTGAAACTGTTTACAAGAGAGTTTCTGGTCCCCTTGGGGATATCTTCTCTCTGCCACTGACCGATACAGGGGCCGCATGAGTTACTGAGCATTACGGCACCCCCTTCTTCAAGTGTCGCCAGCTGACCATCCCTGGCAATGGTGTCCTTAACCAGCTGTGAGCCGGGTGAAACCATCAGGGGCAGTGCGGGTTTAACACCCATCTCAAGAGCCTGTCTCACAATGGAGGCAGAACGGTCAATATCTTCGTAGGAGCTGTTGGTACAGCTGCCTATAAGGGCTGCAGTCAGATCTGTGGGCCAGTCCTGATCCTTCGCCTTTGCTTTCATTTCAGAAATTGCCGTTACCGCATCGGGGGAGTGGGGTCCTGAAATCTGGGGTTCAAGTGTACTGAGATCTATCTCGATAAGCATATCGTAGTAATCTGCAGGATTCTGAGCTACTTCAGGATCGGCGCAGAGAATATCGTTACTTTTATCTGCTGCCGCAGCAAGATCTGCACGGTCTGTGGATTTCAGGTAGGCGGCCATTCTGCTGTCGTAGGGGAAGAGGGAACAGGTTGCTCCAAGCTCGGCGCCCATATTGGTTATGGTGGCCTTACCGGTACAGCTGATGCTCTCGCATCCCTCACCGAAGTACTCAACAACCCTGTTGGTTCCGCCCTTTACAGTCAGTTTTTCAAGAAGTTTGAAAATTACATCCTTTGGAGAGGTCCAGCCCTGAAGTTTTCCTATGAGCTTAACTCCCAGAACCTCAGGAGTCTTAACTTCCCAGGCCAGTCCGGCCATTACATCAGAAGCATCTGCACCGCCAACACCGCTTGCAGCCATTCCCAGACCACCGGCATTGGGGGTATGAGAGTCTGTTCCGATCATCATACCACCGGGAAAGGCGTAATTTTCAAGAACAATCTGATGAATGATTCCTGCACCGGGTTCCCAGAAACCTATATTGTAACGGCTTGAGGCTGAGGCAAGAAATTCATAGACTTCCTTGTTTTCCTCATTAGCTCTTTTTAAGTCTGCATCGTTTCCGCTGTATGCACGGATAAGGTGGTCACAGTGAACTGTGGCAGGTACGGCGGACTCTTTTCTGCCGCTGAGCATAAATTGAAGGATTGCCATCTGAGCAGTTGCATCCTGCATGGCTACCCTGTCGGGCTGCAGAAGGAGAAAGCTTTTGCCCCTTGTAAGGTCCTGATTCTCAGGATCTCTCAGGTGACCGTAAAAAGTCTTTTCTGAAAGTGTGAGGGGTCTGCCCAGACGTTTTCTTATGGTTACCAGATTGCTCCGGGTCTTTTTATATGCATTTTCTACCAGATTGATTGGCGTTGTACGTTCTGCCATGAGATCTCCTAAGGTCTTTCTTTTTAGATTTATGAATATTATTACAGGAAAATCATTAAAAGATCAATTTATCCGTATAAATATTAGAATGAATGCATAAAATAGAATAGTTTTTGTTGAGACTGACAGAGATATTTTCTATATTCTAAATAAGAGTTTTGAATTTCAGGGAGCCCTGCAGCATGAATAAAACTTCAGGAAGAAGAGGATTCTTCTCCATATTTTTCTCATCAATAGACTTTATCCGCAAACTGATTCTCAATCTTATATTCTGGGGTCTTGTGGTTGCCGTCATATATTCTCTTATTCCTTCCAGGGTCAATATTCCTCAGGGATCGGTATTGATGCTTCAGCCGGTGGGCACAATCGTTGAGCGTAATGATTCAGAGCCCATGGCTGACTGGATGAGCTCATTTACGGGCAATGTCACAGAAACACCCCTGTTATATCTTTCAAGATCGATAAGAACAGCAGCGAAGGATGAGAGAATCAGCAGTCTTTTTCTGGATCTTTCAGGACTGCAGTATGCCTCTCTGGCAGCCTTGCAGGAACTTGAATCTGATCTTCAGTATTTCAAGTCAACGAATAAGAAGATTATTGCATGGTCATCATATTACAATCTTTATGCCGCTCTTTTGGCTTCGACGGCTGATGAGGTATATATGGATCCAATGGGGAGCGTCAGCCTCCCGGGATACTCGGTCTACAGAACTTATTATGCCGATGCCATGGAGAAATGGAATCTTGAGATGGCCTATTTCCATGCGGGAGAGTTCAAGTCATACGGTGAGCCCTACATAGCCTCGGAAATGTCTCGGGATATGAAGAGGGAGAACCAGCGCTGGCTTGATGAGCTCTGGGACCAGTATCTGAGTACTCTGGCCATAAACAGGGAGCTTTCATCTGATGATCTGAAAAACTGGATAGCACAATATCCGGATATGATTAAGGGAGCTGAGAACAGTGAAGCCGAGGCTGCATTGAAGGCTTCTCTTATAGATGGAATCCTCACTCCCATTGAACTGGATAAGGAGCTGGTCAGACTCACAGGTTCTGAGCGTAAAGATATGATCTGGGGCGGAGATTACCATCCTGTACAGGATGGAGCCATTCCGGGAGAAAAAGAAGTATACGTCCTTACGGCTTCCGGTCAGATTCACGGCGGTGAATCGAGACCCTGGTCTATCGGCTCAGACACTGTGGTGAACACTCTTGACCGTATTTCTGAAGATAAAAATATAGCAGCCCTGGTACTTCGCCTTGATACAGGCGGCGGCAGTGCTTTTGCCTCGGAGTTGATCCGCAGAAAGCTTGTTGAAATGAAAAAGAAGGGTACCCGCATTGTCGTCTCGATGGGGGGCGTTACGGCTTCCGGTGGTTACTGGATTGCCTCTGCAGCCGATGAAATATGGTCGGCACCCGGCACAATCACGGGTAGCATCGGTGTATTTACTATGGTTCCTCAAATCTCAGGATTTACAGAGGGGACTCTGAATCTCCATTCCGATGGGGTCGGGACAACCTGGATGAGTGGACAGGGAAGACTTGATCAGCCACTGAACGAACAGTCCCGGTCGGTATTCCAGACCACAGTAAACCAGACATATACTCAGTTCCTAGACCTTGTGGCCGAGAGCAGAAGCATGTCGGTCGGCTCTCTTAAGCCTCTGGCAGAAGGGAGAATCTGGACCGGAAACGAAGCATTGGCCAATGGGCTTGCAGATCATACAGGGACACTGAATCAGGCCATTGAATCGGCGGCGCTTCTAGCCCGGCTTGATGATTACAGAGTGGAGTACCACAAGGAAGAGCCTCTGAATATGGATGATGTATTAGGCAGTATCCAGGGAATCCGGATGTCTGGAATTTCTAAGTTCCTGGAGAGTCTGCTCCCTTCGGTCTCTGAAGATATACTCAATCTGAAACCCGGTCATGTCTATGCACTGTCTCATGTGGCAAATAGGTAGGTTTTTCCGTTTACTTCGATTTCAAAGTCCATGACCCTGGGCCACATGGCCGGTTTACATTGAGATTCCAGCTCCAGGACCTCTTTTAGAAGTTCCTGGGAATGCTCCGGGTATCGGGATGAAAGATCCTGAGATTCAGAGCGGTCAAGGATCAGATTATAAAGCTGATATTCCCCATTATTTTTATTATACATAAGCTTCCAGCCATCTTTACGGATCGAAAGGTTAAATCCGCTTTTCCAGAACAGAGCATCATGGGGTTCTTCCTTACTATCACCAAGAACAAAGGGAATCAGATTCACACTGTCCAGTATCCGGTCTTCCGGAAGATCAATCTCAATGGCTTCAAGAACCGTAGAATAGGTATCAATCAGGGTCACCGGGCTGTCATAGTTCGTATTTCGGGGTATTTTACCGGGCCAACTCATGATAAATGGAATTTCCAGCCCCCCTTCAAACTGAGTTAGTTTCCCCCCGGCCAGTTCGCCGTTCTCTGTGGCCAGGGTATAACTGGCACCACCGTTATCGCTTGCAAAGATAATCAGAGTATTCTCTCTGAGTCCCATATCATCGAGACCCTGCAAAAGCCTGCCTATGGCATCATCCAGATGTTTGATCATGGCCCCGTAGACTCGCCTGTTCTCATCCTCTATCTCAGGAAACAGATCATAATACTCACGTAACTCCTGAAAGGGAGTATGGGGTGCATTGTAGGCAGCGAGTACAAAGAAGGGCTTCTCAGAATTCCCAGCAAGATGGGATGAGATAAACTCAAGGGATTCCTCTGTGATGGCATCGGTGAGGTGACGTTTTTCATTGATGACAACACCATCTTCCTGAATGGCACTTGGACCTTTTCTCTTCTTATTCCAGATATGTTTCTCCCAGAAAAGATCATGTTCATAGCTCACAATCCCCTCATCATCGGGATCTGCAAAATATGTGAAGGCTTCAAGAAAACCGTAGAACTTATCAAATCCCCTGTTTAAAGGATGCTGGCTCTCCCCGTAACCAAGATGCCACTTTCCGATCAAGGCTGTTGAGTAATCCGACTGCTTAAGGACTTCCTGAAGATAGAGTTCACTTTGAGGTACACCTTGTTTTTCCATCTCCCTTTTATACGGAAACTTTCCCATGGGGACAGGATGCATTTCATCGCTGTCCACAAGGTACTTGAAGCTGTAATAAAGAAGCGGGAAAGTAGGGTAGAGCTGCATCGGCTGAGAATCAAAACCATATCTGTTCTGAACTCTTCCCGTGAGCATACCGGCTCTGGAGGGGGCACAGACAGGAGAGCTGGCATTCGCATCGGTGAAATAGACACCGGTGTCTGCAAGAGCCTCAAGATTGGGAGTCTTGAATCCATTAACTTCATCATACAGGGCCATATCATTACGCCCCAGATCATCGGCCATAATGATGATTACATTGGGTGATCGGGAACCCCTTGTAAGAGAATTAAGATAGTCCTTTTTTCCTGAAAGCAAATCATCATCTTCCAGTATATTCCAGTCCTTGCTGAATCGTGGAAATAGCAGCCAGAAAGAAAAGAGAACAAGAGCCGTTATTGATAATAAATATTTTCTGTTCATAGATGAAACTTTTCCCGAAATGCAGTAGGTTATGAACAGAATATCACATAATGTTGAATATTCATTAGCTATAAGTCTTAAAAAAAACTGGACTAATATCCCTAGGAGAGTAAGAATAGAGATATGGAAATATCAATGCCTTTAGAAATCGTAAACAACATGCCCTGGGTCTGGCTGACAATCGCCGTGATCATGACTGTCATAGAGGGTCTTACAATGGGACTCACAACAGTCTGGCTGGCCATTGCTGCCCTTATTTCAATGATTTTAGCCTTCTTCATTCCCTCAACCACTCTGCAGATAACAGTCTTTCTTGTTCTCTCAATCATTATGCTTTTGTTCACAAGACCCATTGCTGTCAAGAAGATGAAGCTGGGAAAAGAGAGAACCAACAGCGACCGAATGATTGGAATGAAGGGTATCGTACAAATCCCTGTATCACAGGACAATCCCGGACAGGTCAAAGTCGGTGGACAGATCTGGACAGCCCGGCCTGAAGATAAAGAAAAAAAGTACACAGTTGATGAGCAGGTTCAGGTGATCCGTATTGAGGGTGTCACATTAATCGTAGGTAATTCGGCAGAATAATTCTGCCTTTACATATTAAGGAGTATATAGATGAATACATCATGGTTATTAATTGCCTTTCTAGTCTTTTTTCTGATTCTTTTAATAAAAAATATCAGAATCGTTCCTCAGGCTCAGACATTTATTCTTGAGAGACTTGGTGCCTATCAGAGTACCTGGGAAGTAGGACTTCATGTGAAGATCCCTCTGGTAGACAGAGTTTCCAACAAGGTTTCAATGAAAGAAAATGTAATAGACTTTGATCCCCAGCCTGTTATCACAAAAGATAATGTTACCATGCAGATTGATACTGTTGTCTACTATCAGATTACAGATCCAAAGCTCTTCACCTATGGTGTCGACCGTCCTATTTCAGCCATTGAAAACCTCACAGCCACAACTCTGAGAAATATCATCGGTGACCTGGAACTGGATGAGACTCTTACATCAAGAGATATTATCAATACTAAGATGCGTGCCATCCTGGATGAAGCCACAGACCCCTGGGGCATCAAGGTCAACCGTGTTGAAGTTAAGAACATACTTCCTCCCCAGGACATTCAGGAAGCCATGGAAAAACAGATGAGAGCCGAGCGTGAAAGACGTGAGTCCATCATCCGTGCGGAAGGTGAAAAGAATTCTGCAATCCTTGTTTCTGAAGGTAAAAAAGCCTCAGCCATCCTGGAAGCAGAGGGTGCCAAGGCATCATCTATCCTACGTGCAGAAGCCGCAAAAGAAGTTGCTATCCGTGAGGCAGAAGGTGAAGCAGAAGCTATCCTCTCTATACAGCAGGCTACTGCCAAGGGTCTCGCCATGCTTAAACAGGCTCAGGTTGATGATTCTGTCATCAAGCTGAAAAGTTTTGAAGCCCTTGTAAAAGTAGCTGATGGTCAGTCTACTAAGATTATAATCCCTTCAGACATTCAAAACCTGGCAGGTCTTGTTTCTTCTCTCACAGAAGTCGCTAAATAATAGCTCTCTCTTTATACAAAAAACTTGACCCCGGGTAGTGTTCTATCCGGGGTTTTTTTCTCAACGATCATAGGGGCTGATAACTCCCATTCTATTCTTGCCGGCTACATGGGTATAAATCATTGTTGTCTCTACTGAGACATGTCCCAGCAAACTCTGTATCGTTCTAATATCATATCCGGCCTCCAGCAGATGGGTCGCAAAACTGTGGCGCAGTGTATGAATGGTAGCTCTTTTCTGTATTCCTGCAATTCTAAGGGCGGTTTTAAAACTTCGCTGCAGAGTAGAAGGATGAATATGATGCCGTAATGGCAGTGAGGTATAAGGGCAGAAGCTGAACTCCCTTGATGGAAACAACCAGAACCAATTCCAATCTGTTGAAGCATTCACATATTTACGTCTTAAGGCCGGTGCAATGGAAACACCCGGCCTGTTTTCCCTTCTGTCGCTGCAGTATACAGACTTGCAAACACTCATCTGCTCTTCAATGGAGGGTATCAGTTTTGTGGGTAGCAGAGTCTGACGGTCTTTATTCCCTTTTCCCTGGACAACAGTAATACAGTGTTTTTTAAGATCCAGATCTTTGATGCGTAGAGAAAGACATTCATTGAGACGCAGTCCTCCTCCATAGATGAGAGCTCCCATCAAAAGGTGAGTAGGGGGGAGATGAGAAAAAACGGCCTCTATTTCTCCTTTATCCATTACAACCGGCAGTTTTGCCGGAATCTTTGATCTTATACTTGTCTCGAGTCCATCAACAGAAGTCTCAATAATATTTCTATAGAAAAAAAGAAGGGCATTAAATGCCAGGTTTTGAGTGGATTGAGAGACCGCTTTTTCAACAGCCAGATAGGATATGAACTCTTTTAAATCCCTGCTCTCCAATTTATCCGGTGATTTCTCAGAAAACTCTGAAAAGCGGACTAACCAGTGCATATATGTTTTCTCTGTTTGATAAGATTTCTGCCTGAGACGGAGCACTTCCTGCATCTGTTTCTTAGCAGAGTCCCACTGCAAAATACCCTTATTAACTGACAAGATTTTCTTTGAATGTTCCAGACTGGATGTAAAATAATCATAATATTTTACAGCATCTACGGCCTGATCAATCTGCCAGGCCTGGTATAAATGCATCAGAGATTTTTGAAAGCCAACCATACTTTCCCCTGATTTCTTTATGTAGTTCTGATACAGAACAATCCACTGCTGATAATAAGGAATGGCCCCGGGATTTATGTTTGTGTTCTTTTCAAGATATTCAGTAAAGGTCATTTGTAAATACCCCCTAACTGTTTAAGAAGGAAAACAATCACCCTGCTTCAAACGTTTTTTAGAATTATCAGATCTAAAAACAGCTTTGGGCAATTGGGTATGTGTTCATATGTATTAACAGGAAATTATGGTCTTTTGATCAATATTTTATGGTTTTAGACATCAACTTGTACCTTTTGGTTGATATGAAAATTCTGAAATCACTGTAAAATAACAGAGGCATTCCAGTATTATACCGAATCAATATAAGAAGTTAATATCATTGCATATGTTGCACTTATATCAGAGTTATACGGTAATATTTCATGTTGATAGGGTTGGAGCAGTGGGGCCCTGGAATTATAGAGAACAAGTAAGAAATTATGTTCTAAAGGCTATTAATTATTTTTTGGTTTGAGGAAGTTATATTGTGTGGGATTGTGAATTTATTGCCTGCTTTTCCAGGTTGAACTGATTCCTGGCGGAACCTATCCGGCTGCGGCTGGCAGGAGTAGAGGAATGTGGAATTCGCCTTCGCCTAAACGTTGAATTAAGATCCTTGCCTGATATGGCCTCGGGTCAGTAGATATGGGCTTTAGAACAAGAAATTGTACCTGACACTGGTTATGGTCACCATTGTTGCAGTTCTTTTGCTGAGAGATGGTTTTTATGAGTCAGTTAATTTGTCTGGTTTCCATATGAATTATCTGGCAACAATGGCGCCAATACCTGGCCTTCGTCCAGGCCACCAGCGCATGTAAATTGGTAGTTAGATTGACAAGAAACTATTTCTAATAAAAATGTAATTTGTATCAGATTGGAGGAAAAATGACTATTCCGGAAATTAATGATGAAAATGGTAATATATATGAAGATTTTACTTTCTTTAAAAAAGGTGGTATGGGAGAAATATATAAGGGAAAGGAAAAAAAATCAGGTAAGGATATAGTCATTAAATTAGTTTTCATTGATTTACCAGATTATGAATCTTTACTTAAAACGGAACTAGATATAAGTGAGAAATTTTCTCATATGAATGTTGTCTCATCATTAAAATCAGGAAAAATAGAAATAGACGGAAATGATTATCTTTTTATGATCCAAGACTATTTTGAGAATGGTAATCTTCGACCATTGATTAATGAAAAGACATCAATAGATAGATGTTTTGATATGTTTTTCGATATTTTAAATGGAATGAGAGAGATCCATAAATATATCGTTCATAGAGATCTTAAACCAGAAAACATTCTCGTCGATTCGAATAATTCATTACTCATAACAGATTTTGGTTTAGCTAAATATATTGATGAAAAAACTCGTACTCGTTCTTTTAAAGGGGGCGGAACAATTCCATATATGTCTCCTGAATGTTGGACTGGGGATTCTAATACTTTATTAATGGATATTTACTCCCTCGGAATTATCTTTTTTGAGATTGTTACAGGACATCTACCCTATAATGCAAATACTGAACTAGAGTGGAGAGAATGTCACCTTTTTACGCCATTTCCTAGTATTTCAAAAAATCGAAATGGAAACTTAATTAAACTTGATCAGATCATACAAAAAATGTCAAATAAAAGGCCAAATCAACGGTATAAGACTATTGATGAAATTATAGATGCTATTAATAGTGCCAAATCAATACATCAAACGGATGAAAATGACACTGAAAGATTAGCTCAATTAGGAAATATTGCATTACAGAAAAGCAAGGCAATTGAATTGAAAACTCAACAAGAAGCAGAAAAAAAGAAAGAATGGATAAAATTTATTAATTTCGAAATTAGCGAACTACTTAATCAATTTAAGAATAAAGTTAATTCCATTAATGAACGCCTTGAAGATGGTAAATTGACTATAAAAGAACAATCGTATAATGAACTTTCAACGACAAGAAAGATGACAATCTCTTTTGGTAACAAAAGCATACAAATAGAATTCATGAATAATGAAGCAATTGAAAGAAATGATAAAGAGCAGAAAGAGCGATCAATAGAATTTCAAAAGCAAAGAAATCAAGGTTTTATAATGCAAAAACCAAAAGATAGTTTTTTTATAGAAAAAAATATAATTCAAATTGGTCTTGCTGAAACCAGTTTTAAGATTGGTGATAATGAATTCGGATTTAACTTGATTTTACAGAAAATTGATGGCAGTAATTACGGTGAATGGAAGATGATACAATTCTCAGAAAATATTACTCCACCAAAAACAAAATTCGGTATTGATTTAAGTAATTTTTTTGAACTCTTTAATAAGGTACATCATTCAATGTTTCATACGACAACAATAAAAGAGATAGAAGATAAAGACATAAATTCATTGATAGAAAAAATATTGATTTAATTGTTGCAATCTAACAATCGCATGCAACTGACAACTTTTTTGTCACCCTTTTTGAATTCTCAAAAAGGGCGCCAACCCTATGGGACAAAGTTGCAGCTGATGCGGGCGTTCTACAGAACAAAAGAGAAATAGGAGATATATCAAATAATGATCCATAAATTAGATTCTATTGATCACGAGAAGATTGATTTTTCAAAACAAGATATCGCTCTTATCTATAATGAAAAATTACCTTCTCTATTGGCGGATGATTTTGAGAAACATCTACAAGACTCAGAATTAGATATCCTAATATATAAACAACAGGAAAAAGGTCCATATGCAGGTATAGAGTGGTTAATGCCTTCATTAATTTCAGTCATAATTTTACAACCATATTTGAAATCGTTTTTTAGTGAAATGGGCAAAGATCATTATTATCTATTGAAAAATGGAATTAATAGCTTGGGTAAAAAAATAATAGGAAAGAATAAAATAGTTAACATTCAAACTTATACTGGAACCGATTCACCCAAAAAGGTGAGAAAGAAATATTCAAATCATTTTTCTATTTTATATGAAGTACAACCAAAGGTTCATTTTAAATTTATTTTCCCAAGCGAGATTAATTTTAAAGATTTTCAAATTGCCAATGAAGTTATTTCTAAATATATAGAATCTTGCTTGATGAATGAAACTCGGGTTTTAGACGTAATAAAACAAAATGGGAATATTATGTATAGTGGCAAGTTGATAATGACATATGATTTTAAAAAGAAGGAAGTTATTGTGTTAAATCCATTTTCTAAAGAAGATGAGGATTGTTAATTTGAAAGAATTTATTATCAACCTTTTTAACAGAATTAAACCTTCAGTTCATGTCTCATTAACTTATATATTATTATATTTTTTTATAATTTTTCTTATCCCAAATATTGTGTTAGAGAAAATGGGAATTGAACAAATAATAGTAGTTTTGAAACCCATCTTTTCAATATTTTTTATCCTGAGCATAGGATTTATAATTCAAAATCAAATTGAGCAACAACTTTATTTCAAATCACTACGTTCACATATAAAATCATTATCAAATGATGAGAAATCCTTTATGAATCGGTATTTACAGGAAAATCTATCATCAATACATGCGACTCCTTGTGAGGGTACAACTGGAAGTTTAGAAGCAAAGGGATTGATTTTTAGATCATCTCAATTAGGAATTCCAGGTTCGTTACAAAGTTTTCCTTATACAATTCAGCCATGGGTACTAAAGTATCTGAAAAATAATCCAAAATATATAAGAAATATTAATTAAAAAAACATTGTGCGGAAATATATAAGTTAGAGATTATATCTCGCAGTAGAACAATAAAAGGAAGTTTAATTGGCTGATTACGATTACAAAGAAGGTAAAACGAGAATAAAGAATATACTCAACAATAAAATGAAGGTAAACGAAGTAGATAAATTGCCAGGCGATGATCAATTTACATACACAAACTCTTACTATAGTTGGGTTACTGCTATATTTATCGATATTAGGGATTCTTCTGATTTATTTACTGATGAGGATAAAGAGAAGGTTTCAAAAATAATAAGGTCGTTTTCTTCTGAAATTATAGAAATATTAAGAAAAAATGAAAATCTACGTGAAATTGGAATAAGGGGAGACTGTGTATATTCAATATTCACTACACCACAGAAAAGCGATATTTATGATATTTTGCAGATGTCATTTTATATCAATACGTTTATGAAAATGATTAATAAATTACTGGATGATAAAGATTTTCCTAACATCAAGGTCGGAATTGGTATCTCTACTTCTAAGGAACTAGTTGTTAAAGCTGGAAGAAAAGATACTGGTATCAATAGCAAAGTTTGGATTGGCGATGCTGTTACAAAAGCTTCTAATCTATCATCTCTTGGTAATAGAGATGGATATAAATCAATAGTAATTTCTTATTGTACATATGATAATATAATTGATCAAATGGTTAAAGATTCAGGGGAAGAGGCAAAAAATTGGTTCAATAAAAGAAATACTAATAAATATGGCACTATTTATGATGCAAATATTGTTAAATCAACATTTGATAAATGGATAGATGATGGAATGAAAGGTTAGTTTAAATTGAAAGATATCGATTTTTTATTAAATAGTTACAATAATACCCAAGAGCTAATAAGATTTACAGATCAAAAAGTAGGATCTGTACTTATATTATGTGGAATAGAGATTTCTGTATTCATTACTATTTTTAACAGTTTAGAATTTAGTTTCTATAACTTATCCTTTTTTAGCATATCAACATTTCTTTTTGGGTTAATATTCTGTATTTCTATAATTACTATCCTATTTCTTTCTATACATAAAATCCTTAAGCCAAGGTATGCAAAGCATTATAAGAAGAATAACTATTCCCTATATTATTTTGAGCATGTAGCATTAAACTCAAAATCTAAACTAATGAAAAGAACTAGAACATTAAGTATTAAAAAAATGGAAAGAATAATTACTGATCAGTTGTATGAAGTTTCTGGAATCCTATATAAAAAGAACAAGTATTGTTCAATCATAATGGATATATTATTCATTAATATTTTGTCTTTAGTTTTATATGTAATTTTCAAGAATTCATTGTAAATGTCTGTAGAACAAGCTTTTGAAGCAGACAGCTCTACTGTCATATTCTGTGCAATTCTGCTTCGCAGGCACAGAATCCGCCAGCTTACGAGCAGCAGCTTAAAAGATAGTTCTACAGAACAAAAGAGAAATAGGAGATATATCAAATAATGATCCATAAATTAGATTCTATTGATCACGAGAAGATTGATTTTTCAAAACAAGATATCGCTCTTATCTATAATGAAAAATTACCTTCTCTATTGGCGGATGATTTTGAGAAACATCTACAAGACTCAGAATTAGATATCCTAATATATAAACAACAGGAAAAAGGTCCATATGCAGGTATAGAGTGGTTAATGCCTTCATTAATTTCAGTCATAATTTTACAACCATATTTGAAATCGTTTTTTAGTGAAATGGGCAAAGATCATTATTATCTATTGAAAAATGGAATTAATAGCTTGGGTAAAAAAATAATAGGAAAAAATAAAATAGTTAACATTCAAACTTATACTGGAACCGATTCACCCAAAAAGGTGAGAAAGAAATATTCAAATCATTTTTCTATTTTATATGAAGTACAACCAAAGGTTCATTTTAAATTTATTTTCCCAAGCGAGATTAATTTTAAAGATTTTCAAATTGCCAATGAAGTTATTTCTAAATATATAGAATCTTGCTTGATGAATGAAACTCGGGTTTTAGACGTAATAAAACAAAATGGGAATATTATGTATAGTGGCAAGTTGATAATGACATATGATTTTAAAAAGAAGGAAGTTATTGTGTTAAATCCATTTTCTAAAGAAGATGAGGATTGTTAATTTGAAAGAATTTATTATCAACCTTTTTAACAGAATTAAACCTTCAGTTCATGTCTCATTAACTTATATATTATTATATTTTTTTATAATTTTTCTTATCCCAAATATTGTGTTAGAGAAAATGGGAATTGAACAAATAATAGTAGTTTTGAAACCCATCTTTTCAATATTTTTTATCCTGAGCATAGGATTTATAATTCAAAATCAAATTGAGCAACAACTTTATTTCAAATCACTACGTTCACATATAAAATCATTATCAAATGATGAGAAATCCTTTATGAATCGGTATTTACAGGAAAATCTATCATCAATACATGCGACTCCTTGTGAGGGTACAACTGGAAGTTTAGAAGCAAAGGGATTGATTTTTAGATCATCTCAATTAGGAATTCCAGGTTCGTTACAAAGTTTTCCTTATACAATTCAGCCATGGGTACTAAAGTATCTGAAAAATAATCCAAAATATATAAGAAATATTAATTAAAAAAACATTGTGCGGAAATATATAAGTTAGAGATTATATCTCGCAGTAGAACAATAAAAGGAAGTTTAATTGGCTGATTACGATTACAAAGAAGGTAAAACGAGAATAAAGAATATACTCAACAATAAAATGAAGGTAAACGAAGTAGATAAATTGCCAGGCGATGATCAATTTACATACACAAACTCTTACTATAGTTGGGTTACTGCTATATTTATCGATATTAGGGATTCTTCTGATTTATTTACTGATGAGGATAAAGAGAAGGTTTCAAAAATAATAAGGTCGTTTTCTTCTGAAATTATAGAAATATTAAGAAAAAATGAAAATCTACGTGAAATTGGAATAAGGGGAGACTGTGTATATTCAATATTCACTACACCACAGAAAAGCGATATTTATGATATTTTGCAGATGTCATTTTATATCAATACGTTTATGAAAATGATTAATAAATTACTGGATGATAAAGATTTTCCTAACATCAAGGTCGGAATTGGTATCTCTACTTCTAAGGAACTAGTTGTTAAAGCTGGAAGAAAAGATACTGGTATCAATAGCAAAGTTTGGATTGGCGATGCTGTTACAAAAGCTTCTAATCTATCATCTCTTGGTAATAGAGATGGATATAAATCAATAGTAATTTCTTATTGTACATATGATAATATAATTGATCAAATGGTTAAAGATTCAGGGGAAGAGGCAAAAAATTGGTTCAATAAAAGAAATACTAATAAATATGGCACTATTTATGATGCAAATATTGTTAAATCAACATTTGATAAATGGATAGATGATGGAATGAAAGGTTAGTTTAAATTGAAAGATATCGATTTTTTATTAAATAGTTACAATAATACCCAAGAGCTAATAAGATTTACAGATCAAAAAGTAGGATCTGTACTTATATTATGTGGAATAGAGATTTCTGTATTCATTACTATTTTTAACAGTTTAGAATTTAGTTTCTATAACTTATCCTTTTTTAGCATATCAACATTTCTTTTTGGGTTAATATTCTGTATTTCTATAATTACTATCCTATTTCTTTCTATACATAAAATCCTTAAGCCAAGGTATGCAAAGCATTATAAGAAGAATAACTATTCCCTATATTATTTTGAGCATGTAGCATTAAACTCAAAATCTAAACTAATGAAAAGAACTAGAACATTAAGTATTAAAAAAATGGAAAGAATAATTACTGATCAGTTGTATGAAGTTTCTGGAATCCTATATAAAAAGAACAAGTATTGTTCAATCATAATGGATATATTATTCATTAATATTTTGTCTTTAGTTTTATATGTAATTTTCAAGAATTCATTGTAAATGTCTGTAGAACAAGCTTTTGAAGCAGACAGCTCTACTGTCATATTCTGTGCAATTCTGCTTCGCAGGCACAGAATCCGCCAGCTTACGAGCAGCAGCTTAAAAGATAGTTCTA
>NZ_QQPQ01000022.1 GCF_003346715.1 Oceanispirochaeta sp. M1 | reverse complement strand
CCTTTATGCAGTGCGGCTTCCCTTGCGGAAAGTCCCACTGTGCTAAAAAGAAAACTAACGTTCGGACCGTACCTAAATCATAAGATTTTCGGCACGATTCTATTTGACAGGATCGTTCCTCAGCCTTGCGGCTTGCGGTACGACCTTATCTTCGTACTACCAGTGCTTGACTTTCGTCAAATACTTTAATTTCCCTTCTCTAATTCCTTTGTAAAAGAACATTTAGCAGATCGCTTCTCGTTAAGAGTTGCTCTCTTTGTTCGTTGCGTTGTCGGCTTGTTTGCCTGAACGCTCCGTGAATATACCGTTAATACCCGTTTTTAGTCAACACTCAATTTTCTTTTTTTTGAATTCTTTTTTAAATAGCTTCTAGCTGCCTTTTCCCCTACCTACAGGCATCCCGGTTGTTTGCTTACAGAAACTATATGAGATAGGAAAAAATTAGTTGAAAGAACACTCTTTCTCAATGTAACCTACATAAGTAGGAGTACATAAATGAAAACAATATTAGTGTGTCTGGACTTTACCGAAATAAGTGATTCAGTTATGGCCGAAGCAACGAGCTTTGCAGATAAAACGGGCGCGGCTCTTCACCTTGTCTATGTATCGCCTTATAGAGGTGAGCACGCAAGTCATGTAGCTTCAGCGGAAGCACAGACTGCATCAATATCAATTAAGATGACAAAAGAGAACACAAGGATGGAATTCTATTTAAAAAGCTGCAGGGATGCCGGTATCCAGGCAGAGGGTGATATTCTCAGCGGAAATGTTTCTGATGCCATAACTGAAAAAGCAAAAGAACTTGAAATCAACTATGTCATCATAGGCTCAAGAACAACAAATGCCGCTACCCATGTTATCAAGGGAAGTGTCGGAGCGGATCTCCTTAAAAAACTTCAAAAGCCTCTTATTCTCGTTCCACATATCTGATTAAAATCAAAAAAACCGCCTGGGTTCTCCAGGCGGTTCATATTCAATATCTATTTAAATCTTGGCGGAGTTTTTCAGTGAATGTAAAATAAACTCTCTGAACAGAGGACCGGCCTTGATTGGGGAAGATGTAAATTCAGGATGGAACTGAACACCAACTCCCCAGGGATGATCAGGCCATTCCACAGATTCAACAAGAGAACCATCAGGAGTAGTTCCTGAAAGCACCAAACCGGCCTTTGCAAGATCATCTCTATATTTATTAGAGACTTCATAACGGTGTCTGTGTCTTTCGTGAATATTGGCGGAACCATAAGCTTTATAGATATGAGTCCCCTCCTCTATACGAGATTCACTCAGACCAAGACGCATTGTACCGCCGTAGGCTGTGACATCAACCTGTTCTTCAAGAAGCGATATAACAGAATGATTACCCTCCGGTCTGAACTCAGAACTGTCTGCATTTGCGATTCCCAGCATCGTTCTACTGTACTCAATAACCATGATCTGTAATCCAAGACAGATACCAAAACAGGGAATCTTGTTTTCACGTGCATATGTTGCGGTCTGGACCATTCCAAGAATCCCTCTGGAGCCAAAACCTCCGGGAATAAGAATACCATCATAGGGAGCAAAAACCTCATCAAGAGATTTCCCTTCTGCAACGATCTTTTCAACCTCTTCAGAATCAACCTTGGTCAGATTCAGTCTGACTTCATTGGCAAAAGCACCATGTACCAGAGCCTCATCAACAGACTTGTAGGCATCTCCCAGTTCAATATACTTCCCCACCATCGCAATATTGACAGTGGTCTTTGCATTCTTATGAATATCTGCCAGCTTACCCCAGGTATTTGTAATCTTGGATTTCTTGCTTCTAAGACCCATCTTTCGACAGACAACATCATCCATACCCTGATTATGATAAACAACAGGAATTTCATAGATTGTTGTATCCACATCATGTGCAGAAAGGACACAGTCATAATCAATATTAGTAAATTGAGCGATCTTACGTTTAAGATCATCCTCAAGTTCTTCCTGACAACGGCAGAGCAGAACATCCGGCTGAATACCGATTTCTCTCATCTCTTTAACGGAGTGCTGTGTAGGCTTTGTCTTCACTTCTCCGCCGGTAACTGTGGGGATAAGTGTCAGATGAACCGAAAGAGCATTTTCATGACCCTTCTCATGGATAATCTGACGAACTGCTTCCAGAAAAGGAATGGACTCGATATCTCCGACAGTTCCGCCGATCTCTACAATGGTTATATCAATTTCAGGTTTTTCACCTAAAACAAGAATACGTCTTTTAATCTCATCTGTAATATGAGGAACGACCTGAACACATTTACCCAGGAATTTTCCTTCCCTTTCTTTTCTGATAACCGCATCATAAACTTGACCTGTAGTCAGAGAATGCGCAGCACTCAGAGGAGAATTGGTAAAACGTGCATAGTTCCCCAGATCAAGATCGGTTTCTGCTCCGTCATCGGTAACATAAACCTCTCCATGCTGATAAGGACTCATAGTCCCTGCATCAACATTCAGATAGGGATCAACTTTGATCATACAAACAGAAAACCCTCTGCTTTCCAGGAGGGTACCGAGGGACGCCGAAGCCAGTCCCTTTCCAAGGCTGGAACAAACACCGCCAGTGACAAAAATATACTTTTTCATGTAGTAAAATTATTCACCGGAATCTCTTACTCTGTCAATTACACTAATTGCTTTTTTACTCAGGAATAAGTAGATTATCAGCATGATCCAGAATGGGCAGGTGCCCTTCTGGAAAAGAGACTGAGGAGAAAAGAGATATGAAAACAGTAAAAACAGACAAAGCCCCTGCCGCGGTAGGCCCCTACTCACAGGGAATTGATACAGGAGCAATGGTATTTACATCAGGTCAGCTTCCTATAGATCCTGAAACAGGCAAACTTCTGGACGGTCCGATTGAAGAACAGACCAGAAGAGCATTACTCAATGTCGAAGCCGTACTGAAAGAAGCAGGATCAGATCTGAGTAAAGTTGTAAAAGTGACTGTTTTCGTAAAAGATATGGGTAATTTTTCTAGAATCAATGAAGTTTATAAAGAATTCTTTACAGATCATAAACCCGCACGTTCACTGGTTGAAGCAGCCCGTCTCCCTCTGGACGGTGAAATAGAAATTGAAGCAGTAGCTCTCAAATAAATGAAGGCTGTTTTACAGAGAGTCTCAAGAGCATCAGTCACAATTGACAAAACAGAGACCCGCAGCATAAAAGCGGGTCTTATGATCCTCCTGGGAATCTCACCCGAGGACAATCAGGAAGATATTTCATGGCTGTCAAAAAAAATTGCAGACATGAGAATATTCACAGATTCCCAGGGAAAGATGAACCTCTCTATTAAAGAAATTGAAGGAGAACTGCTGATTGTCAGCCAGTTTACCCTCTTTGCCAGCACAAAGAAGGGAAACCGTCCCTCCTTCAGTTTATCCGCAGCACCAGAAACAGCAATCCCGCTCTATGAGAGTGTTGTCTCCGAGATAAGGGAGAGAACAGGACTGACTGTCAAAACAGGTGAGTTCGGAGCCTCAATGGAAGTGGAGATCTGCAACGACGGCCCTGTAACAATTATTATCGACTCCAAAAACAGAGAATAGACATAAATGAAGGGTTGTAAAAAAGTTTTATTAAACTTTGATCCTGAAAATCTGTTCCGTCCTGTTTTCTGTTGAACGGGTAATATAAATTCAAAGGGTTTCATATTTAATTAAGACTTAAGTGATGTTTGATTTTCGTTAACCGAGTCCTTATTGAAGCTATGAAAATTTGATTTCAGTTAAGAGCTGTATAATTTTCATCTGTCTAAAGAAAAAATCAGGAAAACCATAGCTCACCAAAATACTCGGGTCTGTGAAAATCAGGAGCTTCGGTTTCGATTTTGTTCCAGCACAGATAGTGGGGAGTTTCCAACTCATCTCCGCATTTATAGAGATTCCCCTCCATTCGGATTCCCCCGAAGGACTCAATAGTTTCATAAATAAAAACAGAAGCAGGTATAACAAGCATCAGTGACCAGGAGGCCGCCTCATCAGCAAGCCCTTCATGATAGCTATGAACAGGATCTGTACCCAGAGAGGGTATACGGATAATTCTGTTCAGAACATCCTGAGATAGAACTTCCCGCCCATTCCGTTCTGTGCCTTTCTGAATCAGACAAGCTCCCAGACAATTAAACTCAAAGTTATAATAGTAATCCCTGCCTTCTGGAGACATAAATATCTCGACACAGCTGTCCTTATACACATCTGAAAGATCCTTTGTAAAACTGCCGAGGATTTCTCTCTCTTTAACATTAAATTTCAGCAGCAGATTATCTGCAGACCAGGCAATGCGGAATTGGACATCCGGTTTATCTGTAAAATCCTTCCAGGGTGCATGCTCCAGAGACGCCGGGCGTCCCAGCTGGTCAAAGAGTTCAGAAAATTTTAGGGGATCTGATTCCAGCAGAGTGAAATCCGCTTCCACCTCCGGAATAATCAGCTTTTTGGTGCTATCCATTATACTCTCCTACCGGCTGCATCATAAATTTTTGGAAAAGGGGCCGTATTGTCCTGCAGGACCGAATATTCATCTATCTTTTTATCGATTAGAATAAAAACATTTTTTGTAGAGTTATGTTGTTTTCTATTAATCAGATAATACTCTCTTAATTCAATTTCCAGACCTTTTCTCAATGATTTCAGCATTTTCATTTTCTCTTTACCCTCAAGGAGTCTCTGTTCATCACCCCTCATAAGGTTATCTATCCGTGTCAAAACTTCACAAGTTCTGAATTCGGGATTCTGAGATTCTGCAATCATATTTACACAGGCAGGGATAAAGTCTTTGCCTCTATATTCTCTAAAAACCATAAATTATTCCTGTAATTTTTTATTTTCGAATATATCAATATCCCTTTTATGGGATCTCTATCTCTTTTCTATCCATTCCGAAAACAGGCTGCCCCTGTTTACCCGAAGTTATACGGTATACCACAATCTCCCCGGAACGAACAGTCAGTTTCTGCCGCTGTTCAATGAATCTACCGGACCATTGAATCTGATAAACACCCGGAGCCAACAACCAGCTCTCCCCTTCCATATTCAGCTTTCCGAATCTGTGAACAGAAGCCTCAGCCCCTCCATCATAGAGCCTTCTATGTCCATTGACTTCAAGTACAAGACGGTCCATATTGTGATGAACTATCAATTTTCCCGGCAGGGGGAGAAGTTCTTCGTTCAGAAGAAGCTCATTCTCATAAAAGTTCAGTGTCCTTGTAAAATCCCGCTCATAATAACCGGGAACAGCAAGTTTGAAATGATATCTCTCTCCGGAAAAGATCATACTTCCGTCACTGAAGGCAATCCAGTCTCCCCCGGAATTCTGAATAAAGAGTGAATCATCAGAGTCCAGAAGCTCTCCTGTTAATGCATCTTTTACAGAGAGTCTCAAATCCACAGGCTGTGAGATAAGAGCGGGTGCATGGAGTTCTATTTTCCGGGTTGAATCCTGAACAGAGAGCGGGGGAAGGTAAAAACTGAGCCATTCCACCCTATTTCCCCAGCGGATCATAAGTTTGTAATAAGCACTTTTCTTATAGAAAATCCTGGAATCCTTCAAATCTTCCTTATAGAAGACTTCCCCCTCGGTTTCAGACCCGCTGTATAGCTGAAGTGATTCGAAAGGGAATGATTCCCCCTGTTCCTTTGCAATAATATTGAGAGTAAAAGAGCCATAGCGCTGGGGGAGAATATATTTATATAGAGCTGCCGTTTTCCAGACGACGACAGAACCGAGCCCGATAACAAGAACAATTGATAAAACCAGCAGAGGGATAAAAGCTGCTCCCTTTCTTTTCTGCCCTATAACATCTGCAAAATCAAAGCTTTTCTGGAGACTTCCGGTCACCCCCCCGCCCGTTGATTTACCGGCTCCTCCGGTTCTGTGTGACAGCTCTTCGATTGAGAGAGAATCATTCATCCGGAACCCGGTCAGTGCTCTCAGAACTGATTCACTCCGACGGTATCTAAATATGGCCGCTCTGAATGTGGAGCGTCTGATAATACACCAACTTGAAAAACCATAATCCCTTAAAACAGAATACAAAGGGATATGTCTCCCCCCGAGAACAGCCTTTTTAAGCTCTTCAAGACTCTCTCCATAAAACAGCTTCTGCCCGGTAAGAAGCTCAAAATAACTGACCCCCAGGGCATAGATATCAGTTCTGGCAGTTATTTTACCATTGGGATTAAACTGTTCGGGAGCCATATAAGAGGGAGTACCCAGTATGGAATTCCCCTCTGCGCTCTCATTTTCATCAGGATTATCCAGCATGGCTATGCCGAAATCTCCCAACTTGACCTCTCCTTTGGAAGAAATAAAAATATTAGAGGGTTTAATATCCCGATGTATGATATTTCGGCTGTGAATATAACCGAGTGCCTTACAGCAACATCTCAGAACATAACGGATTGTCTCCCTCTGCAGAGGACCGCTCTGTTCAATAATCTGATCAAGAGAAGCACCTTCTACAAATTCCATAACCATATAATGGCGGCTGCCCTCTTTAAAATGGTCATAGACTTTAACAATATGATCGTGATTGAGATCCATCATAAGCGCAGCTTCCTGTACAAAGCGCTCGTAAAATGATTTTTTTCCCCTCAGATTAAGTTTTTTGAGTACAACCTTTCGTTTCAGAGTGGGATGAAGCCCTAGATAAACAATACTGCTTCCTCCACTGCCGAGAAGTGAGAGTATTTTATATTTACCGATTTGCTCGGGAATTTTTGCCATATTACCTTATCGGGTAAAACTGTCACTAATTGAAGGACATGATATACTCAGTTTCAATATGAATGATTTCAGAATTACGGCTGTCAATATTGAGAGCATCTTCGGAGAATACAAACAAAACCTGGAAAACCATATTAAATGGATTGAAAAACACAAAGACTCCCAGCTAATCCTCTTTCCCGAGTTGAGTCTATCCGGATATTCCTCTAATCCCGAGGAACTGGATGCACTCGAAAATGAGACAGAACAGACACTGAATGAGCTCTGCGCCCGTACACATGACTTCCCTGAAATCACCGTGGCTGTAGGAACCCCGCTGTTCAAAGATCAAAAGATCTATATAGCTCATCATCTGATCAGAAACGGGGTAATTCAGCATAGCCATTTGAAGAGAATTCTGGGGCCCAGTGAAGAGAACTGCTTCAGCAGCGGCAGTCCTGCCAATGCAATAAATGAATATGAAGTACATCGGGGAATAAGAATCGGTATCGGAATACAGATATGTGCAGAGAGTCATTCTCCCGAATCCAGTGCACGCCTGGCCGACAGCGGAGCCGGTCTGCTCCTGATGCCCTTTGCCTCACCCCGTGAAACTCCAGTAGAAAAACTGACACGTTTCAAAAAATACCTCCCTGCCAGAGCCTATGACAACAGCTGTTTCCTGGCATGCTGTAATCTGATCAGAGTAGGGAGAAAAACAGGAACAGCACCGGGCGCTGCCATGATTATCGGACCAAGAGGAGACATTCTGGCCGAAACAGCCGCTTCTGAGGAAAACTCCTGCACCTCCCGGATCTCCCCTGATGAGATACTGAAGATAAAAGATTCATCCATGGGGTGGTTCCGCTCCTGGCGACATATCAAAGACTAAAAAGGCTTAAAAAAGACAAAAAAGCCCTTCCACAGCGGAAGGGCTCATATTTTCATATATCAGAAAGAGTTCAGACGATGTCTAGAGTTCTTTCAGCCTGATAGGGATTGGTTCTGATTCTTCACCGTAAAGCTCGGAGAACTGCTTCAGAATATCTTTCTGCTTAGTATTCAGCTTCTTAGGGGTCTGCACCTGAAGTTTCACATACATATCCCCTTTCCGGCCGGAACCGTGAAGAACAGGAACGCCTTCATTTCTGATTCTGAGCATTTTTCCACTCTGAGTTCCCGGAGCAACTTTAAGTTTGATTTTCTTATCATCAAGAGTTCTGACAAAAATATCTGCTCCAAGGGCAGCCTGAGAAATGGAGATGGGTAAAACACAATACAGGTCATAACCTTCTCTCTCAAAAGAATCATGATCTTTGATATGTATATATACATAGAGATCACCTGCAGGTCCGCCCTTGGGTCCGGCATCACCCTGGCTGTCCAGACGTATACGCTTGCCCGGAGCAATTCCCGCAGGAATCGTAACTTTCAGCTTCTGCTTCTCTTTTATGACCCCTTTTCCTCTACAGGATGTACAGGGATTTTCAATAATAGTTCCCTCACCATGACATGTAGAACATGGCTGGGCTATGGAAAAGAAACCTGAGCTTCGTCTTACCTGACCTGAACCACCGCATGTGGGACAGGTTTTGCTGCCTGTACCGGATGAAGCTCCTGAGCCATGACAGACATCACAGGACTGCTGACGATAGTATTCCACCTCAACCTTGTCACCGTAGACAGCATCCTTGAACTCCACTTCCATATCGTAGCGGAGATCACTGCCTCTGGCAGGACCTCTACGACCACCACGGCCTCCGCCACCCCCGCTTCCTCCAAAAAAGGAGTCGAAGATACTGGAGAAATCACCTCCGAAAATATCTTCAAAGCCGGAAAAGGCCGATGCATTGAATCCGGGTCCACCCATGTTATCCACACCGGCGAAACCATACTGATCATAGGCCTGTTTCTTCTGCTCATCCGAAAGGACCTCATAAGCTTCAGTTGCTTCTTTGAACTTATGCTCAGCATCTGTGCTGTTCTGATTTCTATCCGGATGATATTTGATCGCGAGCTTTCTATATGCTTTTTTAACTTCGTCCGGAGAAGCGTTTTTCTCGATTTCCAGAACTTCGTAATAATCCCTTTTTGACACGGGTTTCCACACTTCCTTTCACTGATAACAGCCCTGAGTATCCCAGGGCTGCCTTCAAGTGTCACCTGTCAGCCCGGAAGGGCAGGACAGGATCAAACTTTTTATTTTTCGTCGTCTACGACTTCGTAATCCGCATCTTCTGCATCAGTTTCAGCGGGCTTGGGTTCAGAAGGATCGGCTCCGGGAGCTGCTCCGCCCATATCCGGACCGGGCTGACCCTGTTCAGCAGCCTGAGACTTGTACATCTCTTCAGCCAGTTTGTAGGAAGCCTGTTTCAGCTCTTCTACCTTGGCTTTGATGGCTTCAAGGTCATCAGTTTTGATTACTTCTTTCAGTGCTTCAAGTGAAGATTCAATTTTACTTTTGTCTTCATCACTTACCTTATCACCGTAATCCTTAAGAGATTTTTCGGTAGAGTAAAGCAGGTTGTCAGCTTCATTCATGACTTCGGCTTTCTCTTTGATAGCCTTGTCCTCTTCGGCATTCATCTCCGCATCTTTCACCATCTTTTCGATTTCATCATCACTGAGACCTGAAGAAGACTCAATTCTGATTTTCTGTTCTTTACCTGTTCCCAGATCCTTGGCCGATACATGAACAATACCATTGGCATCAATATCAAAGGTTACTTCAACCTGAGGAACACCACGGGGTGCGGGAGGAATACCTACAAGGTCGAACTTTCCAAGAGTTCTGTTAGCACTTGCCATCTCTCTTTCACCCTGAAGGACATGAATGGATACTGCGTTCTGATTATCAGCAGCAGTAGAGAACACCTGGCTCTTCTTGGTAGGGATAGTAGTATTACGCTCGATCAGTTTTGTAGAAACACCACCGAGAGTTTCAATTCCCAGAGACAGAGGAGTAACATCCAGAAGGAGAATATCGTTAACATCTCCACCCAGAACACCACCCTGAATAGATGCACCCATGGCTACGACTTCATCGGGATTAACTCCCTTATGAGGGTCCTGCTGAAAAAGTTCTTTAACAAGGGTCTGAACTGCCGGGATTCTGGTAGAACCACCAACAAGGATAACTTCATCAATATCAGAAGGAGTATAACCGGCATCCTTAAGTGCTTTCTGACAGGGGATTTTTGTTCTTTCAACAAGTTCGGCTGTCATCTGCTCAAACTTTGCCCTGGTAAGATTATACTGCAGGTGCTTTGGTCCTGAAGCATCGGCTGTAATAAAAGGAAGATTGATATCTGTAGTCTGAGCAGAAGAAAGTTCCTTCTTGGCTTTTTCTGCACCCTCTTTCAGTCTCTGAAGGGCCATCTTGTCCTTAGACAAGTCTACACCCTGATCAGCCTTAAAGCTGTCAACGAGCCATTGGATGATAGTATGGTCAAAGTTGTCACCACCAAGATGAGTATCACCGTTTGTGGAACGAACTTCAAAAACACCTTCAGCCATATCCAGAATAGAGATATCAAAAGTACCTCCACCAAGGTCATATACTGCAATTTTCTGTTCTTTGTTTTCTTTTCCGAAACCATAGGACAGAGCCGCAGCGGTGGGCTCATTAACAATACGTTTAACATCAAGACCGGCAATTCTACCTGCATCTTTTGTAGCCTGTCTCTGAGCATCATTGAAGTATGCAGGAACTGTAACTACTGCTTCTGTTACAGTTTCACCCAGATAGTCTTCCGCAGTCTTTTTCATTTTCTGGAGAATAGCAGCAGAGATCTCAGGAGGAGATTGGTGCTTACCGTTTATATCCACACGGACATCACCGTTAGGACCTTTAGTTACGTTATAGGGAAGCATATGTAGTTCTTCGCCTACTTCATTATGATGCCTTCCCATAAATCTTTTAATTGAGTAGATGGTGTTTTCAGGGTTTGTTACCATCTGATTCTTAGCAGGCTGGCCAACAAGTCTTTCACCTTTATCTGTAAAAGCCACCATAGAAGGGGTAGTTCTCTGCCCTTCCTCATTCTGAATAACTACAGGTTCTCCACCTTCCATTACTGCAACACAAGAGTTGGTAGTTCCAAGGTCAATTCCGATTATTCTTCCCATATTATTACTCCTATTAATTCCTATATAAATTATCTGATGAGCTGCACTGCCTAAAAGCACCGCGCCATCTTCTGTCCGTATCATCTATAATGACGGACCTTAATATTATTATTCAGCCGCCGCAGCAGCAGGTTTCCCTACTTTGACCTTAGCAGGTCTTATCACTCTGTCATGCAGAGTATATCCGGCCTGAAAATCTTCCATAACCGTAGGAACTTCGATGTCTGATGCTTCTTCCATCATAAGTGCTTCATGTGAATTGGGATCATATTCACTGCCTGTGCAGTTCATCTTAGCAAGGCCCCATTTACTTTCAAGCATGCCTGTAAACTGCTGCTCAATCATTGAGATCCCATCTTTGAAAGAATCAAAATCATTAGAATCAGCAGAAGACTTAATTGCCCTGTCAAAGTTATCAATAACTTCGATAAGATCTTTCAGCAATTCCTGATTTCCATATCGTACAGAATCAGCCTTTTCTTTGGCCATCCGTTTTCTGTAGTTTTCAAAATCAGCATGTTTACGCAGATACTGATCTTTCAATTCACTATTTTCCTGCTTCAATGCTTCCACTGAGTCCTGCAGAAGTTCTTCATCTGATTTCTCTTCAGCTTCAGCTTCTATTGATTCATCAGTTTCAGTCAGTTCAGGCTCTTCCTTTACTGACTCATCCGCATTCACATTATCTTTCACAATGTCTTCCTGCAGATCTTCATTTTTCTTTTTTGCCACTTATTCCTTCCAGTCTCAAACAGAGATTTCGTATTTCCTGCATCAAAAATAATAAAAGAGGGGAATTAAGGTCAAGAAAAACATTGAATAAAATCAGATAATTCGTCTATGGGAAATACTTTCTAGCAGAATCATACCTTCTATACAGACTCAACGACTTATACTGGACAAAAAGAAGACAAAAAAACAATGTGTTTTTTTTCTGAAGGAGGGAAAAGTTGATTGTTTTTCTGTGACCAAACTGTTAGGATTGGTTCAATGATTAGAAATGTATTTATGAATGGAAAGATAAGCACTTTATTCGTTATGGAAGAAGAATCAAGTGTTGAATATACCCACCCTCTTGTGGAAGCACTTAAGGAACAAGCCGAAAGGATTGAACTCCTTGAAAAGCAGAATCAGGAACTCCTGAAACAGGAACAAATCCTTCTCAATCTTCTGGAAATGTCCGCCACTACAGGTGATGTCATGGCCAGAAGCCTTAAAGTTCTTCAGGACATGAGTGATGACAAAATGGATCTCGACATGAGCATGGAGATGGACATTGATATGAAAATCAATGATGAAGTCTCAAAAGAAGAACGCAGCATCGAAGAATCATAAACAAGACTGATTTTCAAAATGCCGGTATCCCCAGGAGATCGGTGTTTTTGTCCTTTTTATCGGATCAAACTATTCAACTCAGTTTTAACTGTAAATATGAAAAGATGGGGTTTTCTCCGTCATGATAATGGTCCCTCTATCCGAATTCACCCAGCGAAGATATGGCATTCCGAAAAGGTCTTCAAACATCCGGTCCAGTCCGGAGAGTCCGGCGATACCTGACTCTCTGACCAAAGCATCCATGGTGGCAAGATCAGGATGTTCATCAAGCTTCTCAAGAGCATCAAAAAAATTAATCATTCTATGGTGCATCAGCCAGGTTCTGACCTCAATCTCAGTTTCCCTTTTAAACTCATCAGCCAGTTCATTCACATCTTTTTCCATCCGAAAAGCAAGCTCAGACAATGTCACTTCATTAAGAGATCTGCTGCTCAGCATATCATTCAGCTTAAGGGAGACCGAAAGTCCTGTTCTGGGAGCGGCACGCCGTCCCGTAAATACATAAAGAATGGTTTCAAGGAGTCCCCTGACATCATCAAGGGACATGGGTCTGACTGCAGGCTGAACAGTTTTAATCAGCGAAGGATTCTCATCATGTGACATAACAGAAACTGAAGAGTCCTTCAAAACGCTCTGTTTCAGAAGATGTCCCAGAGGTGAATCAGGATAGATAAAGTAACAGATCTGCCAGTCATCCTCACCACTGATATAGTGATCCACACCTTCATCAATTAGACAGAGACGAACATTCTGCCACTCTCCCTGCAGACGGATATTCAGGGGCTTGTTTACACCGTAAATAAGCTGAAGGCATCGATGAGTTCTAACTTGACCATCATTGAGAGGGCCTACTTCCGCAAGCAGATCGTGATAAATATAACCATGGCGAAACAAAGCTAGCTCCGTGGGGTAATTTCAAGAATAAGTTCCACTTCACCCTGACTGAGTTTCAGGGTTCTGGCAATATCCTCTGTTTTCCACCCCAGTCTGGCCAGACGAAGTACGGTTTCCCTGGTATCCATATCAGGGGACCCGGCAGTTCCGGAAGCTGAATTATCACGGTCAGCCAGTCGCCCCAGCAGTTTTACCTGGTCCTGCGCCTGCTTAACCACACCATCCATTCTGGTTTCCGTACGGGCTATCCAGTCTCTGGCCTGATCAATCTTTTCGGCCTTCTCATCCAGATCAGTCAAAATCTGATCAAGGGACGCTACTTTTGAATAGACATTATCTGCAACATCCTTATTTTCAAGAAGGAATTTATTCTTCTGCTCTATATCTCTCATACGGCCGTTCAGTGGGTCCATTTCAGTCTTAAGATTCTGTATATTCTCTTTCAATGTCTCGACTGTACCGCTGAATTCATCAATCTGATCAATGGTCTTATCAACAAGACCGGCCTTCCCTTCCATTCTGACAAAACGGGAATCCAGAGCATGGTGCTGATCCTCAAGTTCTTTGACCCTGCTCTGATACTGCTGCAGCATATCGTGGAGTGAGGAGATCTGATCCATCTTAAGATCCACTGATCTTGAGAGACTGACCATGGAACTGATCTTGTCTTCCAGATCATCCACCTTCTGCTTTTCATCCATAAACCGGTTGATCTGATCAAGGATTCCCTGATACTGATTCTGAACCTTATCGAAACCGTTCTGATAATCCTTAAGGCGGTCCATATTGGCATCTACCTTCTGAATGTCCCCCTTCAGTTCCAGAATATTTCTGGACAGAGTCTCTTTCAGGCGATCGGCTTTCTCAAAGACATGGGTCTGTGCAATGAAATCCTGCTGCTTCTTCTCTATTTCTTCCAGAGTAATAGTCAGATGACGGGTATCATTCTCAACTCTGGACACCAGCCTCTTCTGGTAGGAGTCCATCTTTTCCTGAGCATCACTGACACCCTGACGCATTTCCCGAACCTTAAGCTCGGCATCATTCTGAGATTCCCGGAGTTTCTTCTGAAAATCCAGTGTGAAAAGATTATAGTCGCTGTTAAAGCGTTCAAGAGTATTTTCTGTTTTATCACTGAGATCACTCTGCAGCTGATAGACTTTCTCACTCATCCCCGCAAGATCCCGTTTCAGATCGGCCCGTTCCTCATTACTTGAAAGGATCAGCTCCTCTTTCTGGGATTTAAAATCATCTCTGAGTTCACTCAGATCGGAAGTAAATCCGTTTTTAAACTCATCCAAATTTTCCTGAACCTGAATCTCTTCATCCTTGATCTGCTGCAGCATCCTCTGCTGCCATGCGCTGACATCTCCCTGCATACTTTCGGTCAATGTGCTGAAATCCCTGCGGCTCTGATCCAGATCACTCACCATGATCTCAACTTTCTGATTGATATCCTTTTCAGAAACTTCAATACGTTCGTTCATGCCCATGCTGAGACGCTCCAGCTCACGGCTCATAAAGTCCATGGAGTCATCCCGGAGACCGGTAACAGAATTCTGCAGTTCCTCTTTATAGTTGGAAACCAGGGCATTCCCTTCATCCACACGACTGTCCAGAGACTCTCTGAAGGATTCCACCTGAGTCTGAAACTTTTCGAATTGCTGTGATACACGGGTCTGCAGTTCACCCAGCCTCTTAATAAGCTCGGCAGAACAGCTTCTTTCCATTTCAGTTCTGTCCCGGTTCTGCTGATCGGCCATATCGGCAATCTGCTGTACCAGATTTCCCTGCCAGTCTTTAAGTGAATTTTGAATACTGTCATCACGTTTCTTGAGATCTGCAAAAAAATCATCTTCAAACACCTGCAGCTGAGCCGAAACATTGTCATAAGCCCGGCTCTTGAGCTCATCGAGCCCCTGCTCCAGTTCATTCATGGCACTGCGAATCTGCTGGGCACGCTCTTCGGTGTCCCGCTCTTCATCGGAACGGATGGTCTGCATCTTCTGATCAAAAGAGGAGAACTCACCAAGAACTCTGTTGCTGATCTCATCCATACTCATACGGAGAGAAGATTCCAGAACGTCCATATCTTCCATAAACTGTTCCAGTTTCCTGAAACGGGGTGTAAAGCCGCTCTCATAGTCTTTAAGTTTATTCTCGATAGCCTTAAGAGCTTCAATCTGCAGAGTTTCGGCGGTATCTTCGATCCGGCCTGTAAATGAATCTGCAAACTCATGGAGCTGACTGTCAATGTCTGTTTTGTGGGTAATCAGTCTGCTGCTCAGGCGTTCAAGTTCCTGCTGAACCTCATCCTTCTGACGAGTCATACCGGCTCGTGTAGCAGAGAAGTCCTGCATCATGGTTTCAAGCTCTTCTTTCATGGCACCCAGAGTCTTGCTCTGATCACCGGTGGCTGCTTCAAGCTGTGTATTAAATTCATTAAGATTTTCTTCAGAATGTGCTTTCCAGAGAGTATGATTTTCATCCAGGCGTTCCATGCCGCTGTTCAGCTCATCAGAGACATCCTGATATTTACGCTCAAGTCTCTGCAGCTCAGAAGCCCAGCTGGCAGAAAGTGTATCGGTATGAGAACCCAGCACTTCTTTCAACTGAAGAAATGCATCTGATTCAAGTTCAATACCTTCGGAAGCCACCTTCTCCAGGCGTGCCATATAATTCTCTTCAACCGAAATCCACTGTCCGGTAAAGGCATCCAGCTTCTCACGGGCAATTCTGTCACGGCTCTCTAAAAGCTCATCCAGATGAGATGAGAATTCTCCAAGCTTCATTTCTGCCCCCTGCAGATCAGAGATAAACTGCCTGTAGACAGAAGTCATCTCTTCATTGAAGGATTCTTTCAGGCTGGCCATACCATTGGCATTATCCTGACGAAAGGCTTCGTGAAGGGCAGCCATTCCGCCCTGAAGTTCTTCATTTTTCTTAAGCAGATCATTAAGCCGGACACCTACAGAATCAACATATTCTGATTCCTTTTTGATACGCTGCAGATTCTCATCCACATTACTGGTGAGCAGATCAAGCTCTTCAAGGCGGCCGGTTACATTGGAAAGGCTGTTTTTCAGTGTATCCAGCTCTTCTGAACGCTCTGCTGACTCTTCATTGGCCATAACAACCCTTTTAAGGATTTCCCTGTTGGTTTTCTCCTGAACCTCAATCTCAATACTCAGATCGTGTATCTGAGTCTTTTTTTCATTTACAAGACGGTCCAGTTCATCCTTGACCCTATCTGCATACTTACGAACCTTCTCTAATGAGCGGTTATTCTTATCAAACTGTCTGTTAAGAAAAAGGACCAGCACGACAATGGCAAGTACAATAATATCCCCGATATTAAAAAGCATGTCCTACTCCTCTCTCAGAAGAAATTCTATCTTCCGGGAAAAATGCCGGTAATTACGGATTGTGAGATCGGCCTCGGGAACTTCCTTTCCCTGCCACTGAATATAAACTGTTTTCATCCCGGCGGCAGAAGCACCTATAACATCATATTTATAGCTGTTACCCACATAGAGAATCTCTTCCGGTTTGCAGCCCAGTTTTTCGGCAAGAACCAGAAAGGGTTTGGCATGGGGTTTCAGGTAACCTGTCTCTTCGCTGGACATGGCAACATCCCAGTGACCGTCCACGGAAAAATAATTAAGTTTATTACCCACAGGAAAGTCCGAAAGCACTCCCAGTCTGAGATTTCTAGCCTTCAGATCCTCAATAGCCTTCTGCAGTCCGGCATAGGGCCTGACCCTCTTGAAGACATTTTCCCACTTTTTGTAAAAGATTTTCTCAACGAGATGAGCTGTCTCCCCGGGAGTAATATTCAGCCTCTTTCCAAGAATCTCTGACTGAGTCTTCCTGAAATCGCTGATATTCTCCAGTTTGCGGAGCTCTTTTCTGGCTTCATTGAATTCCTTAACCAGAGAAAAATGAGTTATAAGAAATGGAATAGAGTGAAACACCATCCTGCGATTAGGATAAAGGGTTCCGTCAATGTCAAAAGCGACCGCTTTTATTGCCATGATTCAGTGGTACCATCCGTTTGTAATCTGTTTCTACACTACAGGAATGACGACGAATTGGCAAGCTGTTTCTCTATGAACAGCCCCCCCTCTCAAAGGCCCTTACTGAAAGCGATAAGTAAAACGTCCGTTTATTTCCCGGTCTACAGAATTGTAAAATGCAGCATTCTGAAAACCTACCTTTACAGCCTGATCCACATCAGGATTCCCTGAGCTTTTCTGGATTTCAACATTGAGTAGATCACCTTCGGGAGAGATGCTGAAAGAGAGAATAACAGGTCTCAGGTAGCCGTCAGTCTTGTAATCTGCATTCTGATAATCATAACCTGCGTCTATCAGATAATCCCAGAGAGCTCTCACATCGTCTGTAACAGGAGCATACTGCAGAGCCAGTTCTTCGTTGAATTTTTTGTAATATTTCAGGATAAAATCCTTCCGGCTTGTGCCGGGAGAATAGGAATCACCTTTCACCTTGTCAAAGAGATCCATATTGATAAATTGAGGAAGGGGCATATAGAGATATATCTCTGCTCCCAGAGAGCGGCCTACATTACCTTCCGAATTATACTGATACTCAAAGGAGTTTCCGGCTTCTTCACCCGATACAATCTGAACCTTTGGCTCTGAAGGAGTTTCTGGCTGAGTTTCTAAAGGGCTCTCTTCGGGAGAAGAGTCCTCGACCTTATCGGATGGATCAGAGAGAAGAGCTTCTTCAGTGGCGGGTCTCACCGCATCATCACTGACAGGTTCAGGTACAGATGGGGCATCAGAAGGCGAATCAGGGATATCTGAGGCCTGTGAAGGAGTAGATGAATCTTCAGGAACATCATTTACCGGCGTGTCCTCTTCAGGGAGAACAGGTATATCCTCACCCTCAGGTTCACCGAGCTTAACCAGAACCGGCCCGGAAAACTCATTCAATTCTTCTACAAACAGATAATCATAAAGCAGAACCCCGCCCACGATCAGAAGATGAAAAAGAAAAGCGGCCAGAAAACTGATCAGAGTTCTCCTGTTCTGCTTTTTCTGCTGATAGGGAGTCATCAGGGATCCTCAGATTTCTCACTGGTGACAAGGTTGACGCCGTCAAATCCCTGCCGTCTGAGTATATCCAGAATTTCAATCATCAATTGATAAGGGATATCCTTATTGCCATCCAGAACCACAACCGGAGCCTCCATATGTTCCCGTTCAATAACGGTAATCAGAGTCTCTTCAAGGGTCAGGAGAGTGCAGCTTTCTTTATTCACAAAGATATTTTCATCAGATTGAACAGTCAGACGAAGCTCGGTGATTTCCACATTTTCTGAAGTTGCCGATTCAGGCAGTTCCAGAGTAATCCCCGGTGCAGTGTTGAATACTGATGAAATCATAAAGAAAATAACCAGCTGAAACACAACATCGATCAAGGGAGTCAGATCTACATTGATATGAGGCTTAAGCCTTCTTTCAAATATCATGAACGCTCTCCCGCCGGCTCCTCTCTATGCGGTTTTTTGGGCGGCTCCGCTCTACGGACTGTGTTAGCCTCTACTCTGCGGCTTGCAGCTGAGGGCTCAGCTCTACGAGGGGGTCTGAGTGGTTCTTCTCTCTGCTGGGTACCCTTTAAAAGCAGAATCATTTCATTAACCTGGTTTTCCATATTAATCAGAATATTTTCTACTTTCTTAACTAGGTAGTTATAAAAGATTACTGCCGGGATGGAAACGATCAGACCGGCTGCTGTTGTAATCAGGGCTTCTGATATTCCTTTAGCAAGAACTGAAGGATCTCCCAGTGCTGTTCCGCCGCCCAGGATACCGAAGGACTTGATATTACCTGTTACGGTACCAAGAAGTCCCAGAAGGGGGGAAATATGGGCTATGGTTCCCAGAGGGGTCAGAAAGCGCTCAAGTTGAGGAATCTCCTGACGTGCGGCATCCTTGAGGACCTCTTTCTGAATAATTTCAGGCTGATCTCTGTGGTTGATACCTACCTTCATCAGTCCTGTGAGAGGAGACACATTACTATCACAGATAGACAGGGCTTCATCATAATGCTTTTTAGCTAGTGCACCCTTGATTCTGACAAAAAGTTTGTCCTCATCAATTCTGATCCTTTTAAAGAACAGAAGTCTTTCAATAATAATGGCTGCCGCCAGAATGGATAATCCGATGATAATCCACAGGATGATTCCGCCTTTGTCTAATATATCGAGCATAAAACTCTCCTATTCTACAGAAGTGAATAACATCACTTCCGTGTTTTTACAATTGAGCCCTAAGGGCCTAGATGGCTCAAGACTCAATACGTCCTGATGTTTCATAATTTAACGCCCCGAGAGGCTTCTTTCTATGTGCCGAATGGCATAGATTACCGTGCAAAAGTCTCAACTAATGTCTCTGTATCAATCTCCACTGCATCCTCTGCTTCAGCCTCAGGAAGCCTTTCACCAACAGAATCCATATGAGTGATCCTCTCAGAACCTGATGGCCAGGGTGAAATATAATCGGAAGCCTTTGCCTTACTCAGATGTAAATAACTCTGAGGATATCTATATTTAAGATTCTCAACCGAAGAAACAGTTCCGGTCTCCAGTACTTCCAGATGAAAATCTCCATTCTCATCAAACCAGGGAAAAAAAAGTGCCACATGGTGATACTGCCATAGTGCAGGGTCTTCTCCATAAAGGGAGTTGATTGTTCCCAGATAAAAAGATCCGGGTTCCTTTACTGCCTGAAGATAAAGCAAAGTCTTCACTTTATCCAGTCTATATCCCACATTGTCTTTGTAGTCAAAAAAAGGGACAGTTTTTACATCCATATCAAGAGGACTATCAACTGATCCTCCAGGTTCTGAAAGTCTCAGAGCTACAGCAATATTCCTGCACCAGTCCAGACCAAAATAGGGATCTCTATCCACCCGGGCACTGCTCCAGGGATTGTTCTTCCTGCTTTCAGTTTCAGTGGGCACTTTTAAGGATTCAAAATCCAGAAGTGTTTCAGCACCCCGGGACAGCAGAATTCCGTCGGCAACCCATTTTGCAAAACCTGAACAGTTTACACCCCCATCTTCTCCGCTCAGACTTCCATCTTTAATAAAGGCAAAGTTCCCGTCTGAATCCATTCCTCCGTCTTCTGTCTCAAAAAGGGAACCCATATCATTCCGAAGGGCACTCTGAAGAGCCGCAACACTTCTCCACTCGGGATAAAAAGCATCTGTAAAAATCTGATCCCAGCGGATGGTCCCTTTACTCAGAAACATAATCCGGGCAAAGGAGCTTACAGAAAGATCTTCGATGGAGACAGGAAGAACAATACCGCTGTACAGCGTCATGCCGTAGAGAGAGAGTTCAAGAGAACTCCTGTCTTCTCCAAGAGGGAATAGACGGATATAGGACATTTCGTCATTTTGAAGGAATATTTTGATCTGCAGGAACTCACCGGTCCTGAGATCTCGTTTGATGATGTAATTACCACGCCCCCACACAGGGTACTTATAGTCCAGCTCATTTTTGTATAGCAGATAGAATGAATCCTCAGATTTCCTGAGTTCAAATTCTACAGCTACCGGTGACAGGATCTGAGAATGAATCTCTTTCTGCCTTGCCAGTAACGAGTAGAAGGGGGCATTGATGGTATCGGTCATAGCCGAACGTACTTCAATATTTTCATGGAAGGATGCTCCTTCCAGAATAGCAGCTTCCTCAAGGAAGGACGTTTGAGAAAAAATAGAGATTGCCGGAAACATAAGAAAGAATATCAGATGTATTCCGGCAGACTTGCAACTCATAAACCACTCCCGGTTCTATGAATGATCAGGATCGTTCCTTTAACTCCATAGAGATAGGAATTTTGGACATTCCGTACTCTTTACGGATCTGATTCAATAGATACCTTTTATAAGAATCGGGAAATCCCTTGTCTCTATTAACAAAGCAAACGAATTTTACTGGTTGAGTTGTTACCTGAGTCAGATATAACAGCTTATATCGTCTTCCTTTTACCGAAGGAATCGGGGTAAAATCGGTCCAGCAACGGAGAGATTCGTTGAGAGCCGAAGTTTCCACCCTCTTAGTCAGCTGACGATAAACTTTTTCTGTTTCTTCCAGAAGTTTATCCAATCCGGACCCTTTCAGACCTGAAACAGCCATAACAGGGGCAAAACTCAGAATAGGAAAGAGAAAACGAACCCGTTCCACGGCCTTATCCCAGGTCTCTTTGCTTCCATCAGTGGTATCCCATTTATTCAGTACAATAACAACACCCTTGCCGTTTTTCACAATCTGCTGGGTGATTTTCTTATCCTGCTCGGTCAGCCCTTCTTCTACATCTATAAGAAGATAGACAATGTCCGACTCATCGATTGTATGAAAGGCCCTGTTAACGGAGTAATACTCCACATCTTCCACAACCTTTTTTTTCCGGCGGATGCCTGCTGTATCAAGTACACGGTACTCCCTGTTTTTATAAAGGAAACGTCCCTCAATAACATCCCTGGTTGTACCGGCGATAGGAGAAACAATGGAGTTCTCCTGACCCGTAAGCTGGTTTGTAAGTGTGGATTTACCGGAATTAGGTTTCCCCATAATGGCTATGCTGATATGGGGTTCTTTTTCCTCTTCTGCAGCACCGTTAAACAGGGAAAAATCGATCATTGAGATAATTTTATCCTGAAACGCATCCATATTTCGGCCGTGAGTGGCTGAGACAGCAATTATATGCTCAAAACCGAGGGAATAGAGATTCCAGATCTCACTCTCCTTTTCAGGATGATCCACCTTATTAACAACAAGTAGAACCTTTTTCTCATAGGGGCGAAGATTCTCAATAAAAGTCTCATCTTCACTGGTGATATCATTTACATCCATAAGAAAAAGGATAAGGTCACCTTTCTCCAGCATTTCAAGTGATTTCTGAGCAACAAGCTCATCAAACTGATCATCACGTTCCAGCTTGAAACCGCCGGTATCCATGAGCATAACTTCCTGATTATTTATAAAACAGCGTTCGGATATCGTATCCCGGGTTACTCCGGGAGTGGGATCAGTGATAGATTTTCTTTTCTTTATAATTCTGTTAAACAGGGTTGATTTCCCTACGTTGGGCCTTCCGGCAATCACTACGCGTGGGAGTCTGTTAACCCTGTCCTGTGATAAACTCAAATCGTTCCTCCATCCAGTTGCGGACATAGCGGTCTATGTCCTTAAAGCTTTTCATATCCATCAGGGTTCCGATAAATTCCTCGGATTCCAGTATGGTGGTGGAACGGATAATCCGTTTAATTTCGGGAATACCGAAAGCACTCATACTTAATTCATCCAGCCCAAGTCCCAAAAGAATAACAGTCGCCAGGGGGTCGCCGGCCATTTCGCCGCACATCCCTACGGGTATTCCCGCCTCATGACCGTTTTCTACAACCATCCTGATAAGCCGTAAAACGGCGGGATGGAATGGTTCATACATGCTGGCAATCTTCTCATTACCCCGGTCGACTGCAATGGTGTACTGGATTAAATCGTTTGTCCCAATGGAAAAGAAGTCCGCCTTCCTTGCCAGAATGTCAGATGTCATTGCTGCAGAAGGAACTTCGATCATGCATCCTACAGGGATATCCTCTGAAAAAGCAATCCCTTCAGCCTTCAGATCCTTTTTTACTGAATTTAATACTTTTATGGCACGCTCCAGCTCTTCTATACCTGAGATCATGGGGAACATGATTCTAACGGTACCGAAAGCAGAAGCCCTCAGTATAGCTCTCAGCTGAACCTTGAATATATCGACTCTCTCCAGACAGAAACGGATTGCCCGCCATCCAAGGAGAGGGTTTTTCTCATTTTTCTGAGCTATCTCACGAATAAGCTTATCTCCGCCGACATCCAGAGTTCTGATGGTAACAGATGCTCCTTCCATACCCAGAACAATTTTTTTATAGACTTCGAACTGAAGCTCTTCATCCAGCTCCTGCCCACTCTGCATAACAAGAAACTCGCTACGGAACAAACCGATTCCCGAAGCATTGTAGGCATGAACCGAATCCAGCTCATCAGGAACTTCAATATTGGCCTTAAGATCAATCTTCTTACCGTCTCTTGTCTCAGAAGGAAGATTCACCAGATTGAAAAGTTCAGATTCCCTCTTCAAATTTACAGTCTGCTTCTTTTTATATCGCTTAAGAGTCTCTTTATCGGGATTAACAATAACCAGGCCGGTCTGACCGTCTATAATCAGAAGATCTCCGTCAGAAACTTCTTTTGTTATACTTCTGAGACCTAGAATCGCCGGTATTCCGAAGGAACGGGCCAGGATAGCCGTATGGGAAGTTCGTCCCCCCGCGTCCATGGCAATCCCCTTCACCATCCATTTATTCATCAACAGTGTATCAGAGGGGAGAAGGTCGGGAGTAACAATGATGACTTCACTGGAAAGGTCGGCCAGGGATATTCGCTTACGCATCAGCAATGTATTGATGATTCTCTTGGCAACATCATTCATATCCATTGTGCGTTCCTGCATATAGATATCACCTGATGCGTTCAGCTTATTAACAAGGGCTTGAATCACACTTTGAACGATCCATTCAACATTGAACATATCTGTTCTGAGCTTCTCAAAAACCTGATCCTTAAACATTGGATCGTGAAGCATAAGTATATGAGAATCAAGGAAACGGGCTTCTTCTTCGCTGTGTTCCCTGGTAATACTTGTTTTCAGTTCTGTCAATTCTTCAGAGGCAGATTGAATAGCATTATTGTAACGCTCTATTTCAAAATCGATCTCCCGTTCAGTAATACTGTAACGGGGGACAGAAAAACTCTCTTCGTTATAAAGATATGCATTTGAGATAACAATGCCCGGAGAAGCTGAGATTCCATGAAATTCTTTCATCAGTTTAAATATATGCGACTTTCAGGACTTAGTCAAACTTGGCATTCTACTCTCTTTTCCCTTGGCAGAGCAGCCATATGATCCGATAATCACTATGTATGAGTAATAAAGAAAATCCCGTCAACAGATATAAAAAGATGACAAACCCCACTGGCAAACCAGCGAGTAATATCGCAGCTAGATCCACCGGTACACAAAACAAGCGGATAAAAGCAGCATCTACTGCCCCTAAAGGATCAAAAGCTTCCAACGGTTCAAGACCCTCAGCAACTCCGAACAGTGGAAGGACTCAGAACCGGAACGCACGGACCTACTCCCCTTCCATAGAAAAAAAAGCGATCAGCCCGGGGCAGATAATGATCATAGCTCTGCTGTCCCTGATATTTATTATTCTTCTGGCTCTTGTTTTTTTCCTCTTTCAGCCCGGTAAAATGCAGCTATGGAACAATAACACAGAAAAACAGGGAGGAGCTGTTGTCCATCGCCTAGATCCGGTTCAGGAAGAAACAGCTCTCAAACCGGAACCAATAGAGCTTGAAGAAATCAAACAGCCTGAAAAACCCAATGATGAAGATATAAGTTCCAACAGCAGGGATGCCCGAATCTATTTTGTAAAGGTAAATACTGAAGGTCTGATATCACTGAAGAGTGTCACAAGGTCAGTGGATTTCAGCAGTTCCCCGTTGACACAGACAATAAACACTCTGATCAGCGGTCCCGGATCAGATGAGATAAACAAAGGCTCCCTGACACTGATTCCCGAAGGTAGCCGTCTGTTATCTGCAAGAGTGGAAGGTGGTACGGCCTACCTGAATTTCAATGAGGCATTTCGATTCAATCCTCTTGGGAGAGAAGGATACCTTGCACAGCTCAAACAGGTCGTTTACACCTCTACCGAATTTTCAAGCATCAAAAATGTTCAGATTCTTATCGAAGGTGTTATAAGGGATTATCTTGGAGGAGAAGGGTTCTATATCGGAGAACCTCTGGGCAGAGAATCCTTTCAAAACATCCACTGACAACAATCAGTCAGATGAGCTCAGGACTTCAGGTTAAATTCCTTCTCCAGCTCTGAAATCAGAACATCAGTACCGCGAAACTTTTCTGAGTCAGAACTTACATCAAAAAGCAGTTCCTGATTTCCTTTACGCCCGGTAAGAGGAGACAGGGAAGTTCTGCAGACAAAAGCGCCTTCTTCAGCCATCTCGTCAATCACAGTCCTTGTAATTTCCAGGATCTGTATCGGATCACGGATAATACCATCAAAGTCATCATCAGGATTTTCCAGCTCAAACTGAGGTTTCATCAAGGCAATAAGACGTGACTCTTCAGTAAGACTCAGTATATGTGAAGCGGCTGACCGCAGGCTCCGGAAAGAGAGATCCGCAACCGCCCAATGGGGCTTGGGATCAAGATTCTGAACAGACATAATATTGGTCTTTTCCATAACAACTACTGCCGGATTAACTCGCAGAGAGTAGTCAAGCTGGTTATATCCCACATCAACGGCATAAACAGAGAGAGCTCCCTTCTGCAGAAGACAATCTGTAAAACCACCTGTGGAACAGCCGGCATCAAGTATCCTTTTCCCTTTCACCGGAACGGACCAGTATTCAAGAACCTTTTCCAGCTTGAATCCCCCACGGGAGACATATTTCTTTTTACTGAGTTCCAGCTTTGCATCTGAAGCAACAAGAGCCTTAGGGTCTTTTATCTTTTCACCGGAAGTAATGAGTTCACCGCACAGTATTGATGCGAAAAGTTCTTTTTCTGAATATTCCGGAAACTGCCGGGATGCAAGCTGCAGGAGCCTCTGTTTCTTCATGCCGGTGAAAGCTGCCTGATCCGACTGATGGAAACGGCCTTACCGTCTAAAAAATCTACAACGATGCCGCAGATCAGGGCCTGGTTATCAATTACGTCCATCTTGATAGGAAGCTGAGAAAGGCTTCTTCTGATACTCTGCTGTGGATCAGCACCGATAACACTACCCACCGGCCCTACCATCCCTATATCACTGATATAAGCGGTTCCTCCGGGGAGAATCCTTTCATCGGCAGTCTGTATATGTGTGTGTGTTCCAAAGAGAAGACTCAGCTGACCGTCCATATGAAGTGCAAGGGCTTCTTTCTCCAGGGGATCTTCAGCATGAAAATCAAGAATAGTAATATCCGCTTGTCCCTGAACCTTCTGAACCATTTTTTTCATAGCCTGAAAAGGACAGAAGCCATTGAATCCCATACGGGATCTGCCAAGCATATTAAAAACAGCAATCTTCTGTTTCTTCTTTTCGATAATACATTGACCATGTCCTGGAACACCGGGAGGGTAATTGGCAGGTCTGAGAAGGAATTCCTGAGAATCAAGAAAATCCAGAATCTCTTTCTTCTGCCAGATATGATTACCACTTGTAATCACATCAGCACCTGCGGAAAACAGTCTTTCCACATCTTCGGGCATCATGCCGAAACCGGCAGCTGCATTTTCACCGTTAACGATGACCAGATCTGCCCGGTGCTCTTTGATGAGTTTTTTTAATCCAAAGAAAAGCGCCCTGCTCCCGGGAGATCCAACAACATCTCCCAGAATAAGGGCGCGTAATTCATTCGCCAAAGTTCACTTCCTAACGGGCGTATTCAACGGCCCTTGTTTCGCGAATTATGGTGACCCGGATACGTCCGGGATACTTAAGTTCATTTTCAATCTGCTTTGCAATATCTTTAGCAAGGATCTGTGCTTTGGAATCATCAATTTTGTCATTATTGACCATGATTCTCAGCTCTCGTCCAGCCTGAATAGCAAATACCTTTTCAACACCCTCGAAGCTCATTGCGATCTTCTCAAGGTTTTCAAGTCGCTTGATATAGTTATCAAGAGTCTCACGTCTAGCTCCGGGTCTGGCTGCTGAAATAGCATCCGCCACCTGAACAATGATTCCCTCCACTGAAGTTATCTCAATATCATTGTGATGAGCACCTACAGCATTAATAACCCGGGGATCTTCATTCATACGTTTACAGAGTTCTGCACCCAGCTCCGCATGATTCACATCACCATCAGTTTCAAGTCCCTTACCGATATCGTGGAGCAAAGCTCCTCTCTTGGCAAGTTCTGCATCAGCACCTACTTCAGAGGCGATCATACCGGCAATGACAGCAACTTCCTTGGAATGAGAAAGTACATTCTGACCATAACTGGTTCTGAAATGCAGACGACCGAGAGCTCTGATACCTTCGGGCCGGACATTATGAATACCCAGATCGAAGAGAACCTTTTCACCCTCTTCATAAATAGTCTGACTGATTTCTTTCGTCACCTTCTGTACAACTTCCTCAATCCTTGCGGGATGGATTCTGCCGTCGGCTATCAGTCTTTCCAGAGCGATCTTAGCGATCACTTTTCTAATCGGATCAAAACATGAGATCACAACAGCTTCAGGAGTATCATCAATAATGATATCCACACCTGTCAGTGTCTCGAGAGTTCTGATATTACGGCCTTCACGACCGATGATTCTACCCTTCATTTCATCATTGGGCAGACTGACGGAAGTCACAGTAATTTCTGTGCTTACATCTGTCGCCAGACGCTGAATTGTAGTAATTATGACATCTCTGGCCTTCTTCTCAGCCGTGAGATTCGCTTCCTGTTCAATCTTATTAACCAGTGCCTGAGCATCATGTTTTGCTTCATTTTCCAGACTCTGGATAATTAATTTCTTCGCCTCGTCTTTGGTTAAACCTGAGATTCTTTCGAGCTCAGTCTGCCATCGGGATTCCTCCGCGGTAACAGATTCTTCTCTGCCTACAAGAGCCTCTTCCTGATCGTTAATCGCTGCCTGTTTCTGTTCAAGCAACGCAGTCTTTTTATCAAGGTTATCTTCTTTTTGTTGCACTCTACGTTCATATTTCTGAACATCATTGCGTCTATCCCGGTTTTCTTTCTCCAGTTGACGACGTTCCTTCATAATCTGATTCTGTGCTTCCAGCAAGATAGATTTTTTTTCTTGTTCTGCCTCTTTAACTGCGTCCTGTTTTACTCTTAACGATTTCTGCTCTGAAGAAGAGAGCTGATATCTGGCATAAAGCCATCTTATTGTCCAACCTAATACTAATCCAACGAGGGGAAGAGCTATCATATATATAAGATCCATTATTCCCCCTAATCTTACAAGATAATATGATTATATAAGTAAAGACCTATTTGTCAAGTCAAAGTATTTCCATTAAAACATCATAAATCAGCAGCTGATCACATAAGTTCTTCATTATCAATGAGAAGTAAACCAGCTGCATCTATAGAGTTGATTAAAGAATCTCATTAAGAAATGACTGTTTGGAATCCTTGTATCCAAGAAGAGCATAATCAATCCCTTCTTTACTCTCCAGTGGCATCAAAACCCAGCATTGAAAAAGATTAAAATCGGGATGTGCCAGTGCTCCGGCTAAGGATTCATGGTCTTTATTCTTAATGTACACGAGCTTGTTATCCGAGGTCATAGATCCAAAGAGAGATGAAATATCATCACTGCTCAGACTGTCTACACCGTCTTCATTAATACCGATTGAATGAACAGGAATAAGCCCTTTTCCAGATTTTTTCATAAGGATACCACTCAGGGCTTTATATTCTCTTGTCAGATCACGCAGTGCCTTTAGCAGACCGAGAGAACCTTCACGGTAATGACTTCTGAATCTATCAAAATCAAGACCCTTTTCAGTCATTTCCAGACGTGCGACTTCATCTTTTATTGTATAATGTTCAACTTCGGGCTCTTCTTCCAGAGGAGGCAGCAGATCATCTGCCAGGTTCTGAACGAGTCCACCCATTCCCTGCATAAACGATTCTGAGGTTATCTTACCATCATCTTCTTCAACATGAGCATCTTCTTCGTCTGATTCGGGCTCTTCTTTGATATCTAGTCCGGCTTTACTGAGGTACTCAGTAAAACTGACAGATAGCGGAGGAACGACTACTTTTAACTCTTCGACTTCTTCCATCTCTTCGAGTTCTTCAAGTTCATCCAGCTCTTCCAGATCTTCGACTTCGTCCAGATCTTCGACTTCGTCCAGATCTTCGACTTCGTCCAGATCTTCGACTTCGTCCAGTTCTTCGACTTCGTCCAGTTCTTCGACTTCATCCAGATCTTCGACTTCATCCAGATCTTCGACTTCATCCAGTTCTTCGACTTCGTTCAGTTCTTCATTACCGCCTGTTAGATCATCTGCAGGAGCATCACTATCCTTATCTGTACTCATATCATCTCCCCAGGCAGGTTCTTCGATATTATCAATAACTGCGGTTTCCACAGAATCATAACTCTTATATTTTGAATCATTATAATACTCATGAGGACTGATAATATCCAGCTCAATCAGGCCGTCATCTTCACTATTTACCAATTCTTCAGTCTCTTTAGTAAGTGTTGCCACAGTACCCACAGATTCAGCATCATCAACACTATCCATCTGCTGCTTCTTCTTTATAATATCCTTTTGATTCATTGAATATCCTCCTGTGAGATCGAGACCGAAAAGAGAGAGGTTATCAAGCAGATCCAGTTCTATCAGATCCTCTTCTTCAGATTCATCAAAGGCAACAGGGAGCTTATCAAGGTCTTCGGTATCAGCTTCTTCCACAGGAAGAGTCTTCAGTTCTACTTGAGACTGCAGTTCATCAACATTATCTTCAACTGGTGAAGTATCTGTTTCATTAAGATACTGGTTATAGCGAATTTCAAGATTTTTGGAAATTGAATCAACATCCATTGAGTCTATAAGGCTGTTGATACTGAACTGACTGCCCACTTCATCCAGATCTATCATCTGGGAATCCTGTGTATCTTTAGGAGCTGCTGCTTTATCCTTATCCGGACGAACTGGTTCTACAGAAGGTTCTTCCTCTGCAGATTCCAGGGTATCAGATAGTTCCTGTTCAGAGTCTTTTTCACTCAGTTCCTCAGCAAAGACAGCTACTGCAAGGTCCGCCAGAGGTGCAAGGAAATCCTCTATAACAGCGTCTTCAAGCTCTTCAAGCTCTTCTGCCTGTTCAGGTAAAGCTGAATCATCTTCTATCTCTTCCAGATCATCCAGAGTTTCTCCACTATCCTCATCAAATTCAGATACAGATTCCTCTGCTTCGTCGAACTCTTCAAGTTCATCTATTTCTTCAAAATCATCCAGATTCTCGGTATCTTCAAGAACATCAAGTTCCTCTACTTCAACAGGTTGTTCAGCATCAACGGACTGCTCGGCAAGTTCTTCAAGTTCTTCAAGTTCTTCAAGTTCTTCAAGTTCTTCAAGTTCTTCAAGTTCTTCAAGCTCTTCAAGCTCTTCAAGATCCTCGGTCTCATCAATGCCGTCAAATTCACCTATATCTTCAACATCTACCGGTCTGGCACCGGCGGGTATGAGACTGGCTGATTCTTCATCATCAAGCTCTTCGAGTTCATCAAGCTCATCAGCATCATCAAATTCATCTAGTTCTTCCACTTCAACAGGTTTTGCACCTGCAGGAATACCATTTGAAGATCCCATATCTTCCAATTCTTCAACTTCATCGAGCTCTTCTACATCGTCCAGCTCATCAAGTTCTTCAACTTCAACAGGCTGCATTTTCTTTCGCCCTACAGGGGCTACCGGTGCTGCAATAGTATTAACATTCTGAACATCAGCATTTTCCACAGTAAAATGAGCATTACTTAATGCGGACTTAATCATCCTCTCAAGATCAGTGACAGTGAAACTGGGTTCTTCTTTCTGTTCATCTTTTTTGCTGACAAGAAAACGGATAATCTCATCCCAGCTCTTGTTCAGAAGTTCATCTATTTCATCGATCTTATTCTTTTTGAACTTATCAGAAATACCATTGAGTATCTCTTTCCTTACTTCTTCCTTCCGAGAGTTCAGTTCAAGCTCATATTTTTCCCAGTTAATTTCATCTTCTGCTTCAAGGAGATCCCGAAGGAAAGTCAGCTGAAATTTCTTTATTTTCTTTTTAAGTATCAGTTCCTGATTCTGTTTGATATTCAGTATCAGAAAAAGAAGGAGAAAGAGAGTTACAAATATGGACAGGAGTAAGAGTATTCGATATTCATCATTTAGAAGCAGCTCTGAACCGGAGATACCAGCTACTGAATATATGCCCTCTGAATCAACAGTTTGTATAAGATAGAATTCCTGACCTTCAGACTCTGCAGTCTTCTGTATGAAATCAGATTTACCTGCATTGATTCTGAAAGACGCAATATTATCAGCAAGAAGATTAAGCTGTTCATAGCTCAGATTATAAATAAGAACATCGCTCTCAAGAATAAAGAGCCTGTTGATATCTGAGATACCACCATGCCTGTACAGATAATCCTGAAGTCCTCCGATGGAAAAATCCACAACCGCAGTACCCTGAAACAGACCGTACTGATCTATTGCAGGGAAGGAATAAAGTATTCTGCTGCTCTCTACATCATAACTGAAGGCTGGTTCACTCTCTTTTGAATCCATAAAGACCAGGGCCGCGTTAAAGTCAGGGCTGTCTTTCCATAGATTGTAAAGGATTCTGGTACTACCCTTCTGCTTGATATCGACAGCAAGGGTACTATAAAGGATGTTGAGTTTATTGCTATCTATGATTCTGATATTCTGAAATCCGGTCAACTCATCGGAAATGCGACCAAAGAGATTTGTTCTGGCAACGATATCAGCTCTTTCCTGACTGGGATCAAATACATTTTTCAGAAACTCGAGATCTAGAAAGCTCTGAATACGCTCAGCATTGGCTTCATGATAATCAGATACCAACTGACTGTTCATGATCTGGCGTTCCTGCTGACTCTTTAATATTCGCTGGCTGAAATACTGGGTTTCGATATTTTCGAAAGCTCCGGTAAATGCAAAATAGCTAAGTCCGCTAACAAGAAACAATGAGACTAATAAAGCTGTAAAAATTTTGTATATTATTCGCATTCAGTTTTTTTACCAAAAAAAATAAGGAAGATTATCTCACGACGAGACAAACCTTCCTTATTAATATCGAAACTTATTAAACTTTACATTAGGATGATTCAATTAAATCGTTCATAAAAGAATCCTGAATGCAGAATCATTGAATCCTAAGATTCTTTTTTAGCTTCTTTCTTTTCTTTTTTCTCAACAGGAGCGTCTGCTTTCTCAACAAGTTCCAGTAGAACCATTTCTGCAGCGTCACCCTTTCGGAATCCCATCTTCAGAATTCTTGTATATCCACCGGGTCTTTCAGTAAAGCGGGGTGCTATTTCGGTGAACAGTTTGTTAAGAATATCCTTATCTTTGATATTCTTTGCTACGATACGACGATTGTGTACAGAGTCTTCTTTGGCTCTGGTAATCATCTTCTCAGCAGTTTTTCTGATTTCAAGTGCTTTCGTTTTAGTGGTCTGAATTCTCTCATGTTTAAAAAGAGAAGTGACCATGTTTCTGCGAAGTGCTTTTCTATGACTGGCTTTACGGCCGAGCCTATTAAAACCAACTCTGTTATGCATGACTAATCTTCCTTATTATTCTCAAGTTTAATTGTTTTTTTCAAAACACTGTAATCAACCATGCCCAGAGAAAGATTCCATTCCTTCAGTTTTTCCTTGATTTCCATCAGGGATTTTTTACCGAAGTTTCTGGTTTTTGCAATATCTTCTTCTGTTCTTCTGGTCAGATCACCAATTGTTTTGATGTTAGCGTTCTTAAGACAATTACTTGAACGAACTGACAATTCCAGCTCTTCAACTGGAGTATCCAGAAGAGCCTTAACTCTTTCTTCTTCTTCGTCTACTTCATCATCACCAACCACATCATCTTCATCAAAATTAATGAAAATTGTGAAATGATCTTTTGCAATCTTAGCTGACTCAGCAAGAGCGTCTTCAGGAGAGATAGTACCGTCTGTCCAGATTTCAAGGATTAATTTATCATAATCCGATCTCTGACCAACACGTGTATTCTCTACCTCGTAACGTACTTTTTTGATAGGAGAAAAGATTGAGTCAACAGGAATAGTTCCCACAACATCAATGTATTTCTCATTCAACTCAGAAGGAACATAACCCCTTCCAAGGTCAATCTGGATCTCGAATTCGAGATCAGCGTCTTCCATCATTGTACAAATCTTAAGGTCTTTGTTAGTGACAGTAACACCATCTTTCTCAAGATCGGCACCTGTCATTTCACCAACACCTTTCCATTCGATAAGAATTGTTTTCTCTTCAATATCTTCAGGAAGGTTTAATTGCAGAGATTTTAAATTACTGATCAGTTCGGGTGTATCTTCTACGACTTCGGGAATGGACTCAAACTCACTGGTTATAACATGGGCGTTTCCGTCCTTGTTGTAACTGGTGACTCTTACGGCGGTAATAGCGTATCCCTGAATAGAGGAAAGCAAAATCCGACGTAATGAATTACCGATTGTTGCTCCATATCCTCTTTCAAAGGGATAAGCCATGAATTTACCGTAACCGGACTCCTGCTCACCATGTTCAAAGGTGATTCCTTTTGGTCGTTTAAATCCCTTCAATAGGTTTTTACGTGCCATTTCTGCTCCTTACTACAATAAGCGAACAACCGGTCTGATAAATCAAACCGGTAATGTTCAACCTGCTTCAAGTATTATACTCTTCTGCTCTTTTTGGGACGGCATCCATTATGGGGGATAGGAGTAATATCCCTGATGGATTTTACCCGAAGACCCAGTCCACCAAGGGACCTGATTGCAGATTCCCTACCAACACCAGGACCTTTAACGAATACGTTAACTTCCTTAAGCCCAAAATCAAGGGCTCTGTTGGCTGCTGTTTCAGCGGTGGTCTGAGCTGCATAAGGAGTAGACTTCTTAGCACCCTTGAACCCAAGAGAACCAGCACTACTCCAGGAAACTGCGTTTCCCTTCAGATCAGTAATTGTAACGATAGTATTATTGAAGGTTGCCTGAATATAAACATTACCTTCATAAATACTTTTCTTTTCTTTTCTTTTCTTTGTCTTAGCCAATTTTTAAACCTCCAACCGTTCTATTTCTTTTTCTTAGCAACGGTTTTGACCTTACCCTTACGGGTACGGGCGTTTGTCTTGGTTCTCTGACCGTTAACGGGCAGACTTCTTCTATGACGAAGACCCCGGTAACATCCGATATCCATCAGGCGCTTGATATTCAAGGCAACCTCAGATCTCAGACGACCTTCAACCTTATATTCACTCTCGATGAGTTTACGAAGTTCATTAACTTCTTCACCGGAAAGTTCATTAATTCTTTTTTCTGGATCTACACCTGTCTTAGCACAGATTACTTTAGCAGAGGTTCTACCTATACCGAAGATATATGTCAATGCAATATCTGTATGCTTGTTGGGCAGATCAATACCTGCAATACGAGCCACTTATGGACCTCCTACTTCTGTCTCTGTTTGTGTTTAGGATTTTCACATATGATTCTCAGGACACCACGTCTCCTGATTACCTTACATTTATCACACATAGGTTTAACACTTGCTCTAACCTTCATAATTTACCTCTTATAGGTTCCTAGTTTTCAATTTCCCTCGTTTCACAAGTCCATCATGGTGGTGCATCTTAAGATGACCTTCAATCTGGCTCATTGTGTCCAAGTCGACTCCGACCATAATCAATAACGAAGTACCTCCCATTAAGTAGGCAACCTGCTGCGGGAATCCAAACAGGTTAATAATAATAGAAGGAATTAAAGCTATCAAAGCCAGGAACATTGAACCGGGTAAAACAATACGGTTAAGGATCTTAGTAAGATACTCTTCCATGTTCTCCGACCGGATCCCCGGGATTGAACCGCCATTTTCCCTTATTTGCCGAGCAATTTCAATAGGATTCATAGAAACCTGTGTATAAAAGTAGGCAAAAAAGACAATTAACAGTGTATACATAACAAGATAGGGTCCGCCATTGGGTCTTAACCAAGTGGCGACTGCCGACCATGCTTTACTACTGCTTCCAAGGGTCCCTGCTATCTGAAGGGGGAATGTCAGAATAGAAGAAGCAAAGATTACAGGGATTACTCCACTGGGGTTGATCTTAATTGGGATGTAGGTGTTCTGTGCACCATAGATCCTTCGACCAACAATCCTCTTTGCATAATTCACAGGGATTTTTCTCTGCCCCTGTTGTTCGTAGATCACCAGCATAATGATACCGACGAACATGAGCAAAGCAAAAATTACAAATACAGGGTTAAGATTTCCACTGCGGATCTCTTTTCCCAAAATACTGAATGCACCAGGCATTCTAGCTACAATACCAGCAAAGATCAGCAATGAGATACCATTACCAATACCTTTGGCGTTAATCTGCTCACCAATCCACATGAGGAACATAGTACCGGTTGTTACAGTTAACATCGCAACAAAGGTATATTTCCAACCGACCATGGAGGGAATGATTGCATCAGGTATTCTACTTGCATAAACGGTTACTGCATATGACTGAATAATACAGACAGCTACAGTTCCGTAACGGATAAGTTTCTGAACCTTCTTTTTCCCGCCATCTTCCTCGGAAATCTTTTTCAAGCGGGGAAAAACAAGCAGCAAAAGCTGCATGATGATGGACATGGAGATATAAGGCATAATTCCAAGCATGAAAATAGAGAAGTTTTTAAACGCTCCCCCGGCAAAAAAATCCAGATATTCTGTAATTCCCATTGCCGAACCGCTTGAAGCCTGATTCAGAAAATAAAGTCTGAGAGCAGAAGCATCAATACCCGGAATGGGCAGGATTGCGCCTAGTCTGAATACTATCAGCATTCCCAGAGTAAAGAAAATCTTATATCTAAGTTCCTTTACTTTAAACATGTCGTAGAGTGGATTACCAGCCATATATTACCAACTATTCCTGATCTGACTTATTAACTATTTTGCCACCGGCTTTCTCGATTTTCTCAACAGCACCGGCAGAAACCTTTTCAATCTGAACTTCGAGTTTTTTGCTCAGTTCACCGTTTCCGAGAATCTTAATATTCTTCTCAGACTTTTTAATCAGGCCTTTTTTCAACAAAGTTTCAAGAGAAACAACTTCTCCGTCACTGTAGTTTTTTTCCAGAAGGAAAAGGTTCACAGGAACATAGGATTTCTTAAACATATAGTTTGAGAATCCTCTGGCTGCAACTCTTCTGTACAGCGGCATCTGTCCACCCTCAAAACCGGGACGAACATTACCACCTGATCTGGATCTTTGACCTTTGTGACCTCTACCGGAAGTTTTACCGGTACCGGCACCATGTCCTCTACCGAGGACTTTTTTATTCTTATTGGCACCCTTTGGGGCTTTGAGTTCAAAAATGCTACTCATCTTAGATCTCCTCAACTTGAACAAGGTGGGAAATAGACTTAACCATTCCCAGAATAGAAGGTGTAGCTTCTTTTTCAACTACAGAGTTGAGCTTACCAAGACCAAGAGCCTTGACGGTTTTCCTCTGTTCAGGTTTACGGCCTATTGTGCTGCGTATAAGTTTTACGCGAATGCTTTTTGTCTTCGCCATATCAACCCCACAGTTCGTTTATTTTTTTTCCGCGACCGGCTGCAACAGATTTGGCATCGAAAAGATTATCCAGTCCGTTGAAAACGCTCTTAACAATATTCATTGTATTCTTTGAGCCAAGAGACTTGGCAAGAATATCATGAATACCAGCTGCTTCCATAATTGCACGAACAGGTCCACCAGCAATAATACCGGTACCGGGTGCAGCAGGTTTCAGCAGAACGGAAGCACTTTTAAATTCACCCAGGATTTCATGGGGAATTGTTACTTTCTTGAGAGGAATAGTTCTAAGATTACCCTTAGCTTTTTCAACACTCTTTCTGATAGCTTCCGCAACATCATTTGCTTTACCGAATCCGTAACCGACACGGCCTTTGCCGTCTCCGACTACCATCAGAGCTGAGAATGACATTTTTCGTCCACCTTTTACGGCTTTAGAAACACGATTCAGTCTGATGAGTTTTTCGGTAAATTCTTTTTCTTCTTTTTGTCTTTTATCATACGCCATTGTTTACCCTCTTAAAACTGAATGCCTTCGGCTCTAGCTGCTTCTGCAATTGCTTTAACAATACCATGGTACATATAACCATTACGGTCAAATACAATAGTAGTGATACCGGCAGCTTTCATTCTTTCGCCGATGACTTTACCCAACTGAGATCCGCCTTCGAGGTTGATTTTAACAGCAGTATAATCTTTTTCCAGAGTAGATACGCTAAGAAGGGTGTGACCCTTAATATCATCAATTACCTGGAGGCTGATATTTTTATTACTCTTAAAAACAGTCAGTCTGGGTCTTTCAGCAGTTCCGGAAATTTTCTTCCGGACATGTTTTTTTCTCTGCAGTCTTTTGGACTGCTTCTGTTTAATTCTATCCATAATTTACAACCTATTTAACACCAGACTTACCGACTTTACGTCTGACATGTTCTGTTTCGTATTTAATCCCCTTACCCTTGTAAGGTTCGGGAGGTCTAAGTCCACGGATTTCACTGGCAGCAAGACCGACTACTTCTTTGGATATACCTGAAACAGTCACCTTGTTGCCCTCAACGGCTGCAGTGATACCTTCAGGCAGCACATATTCAATCTGAGTTGAAAATCCCAGGTTCATCAAAAGGCTTTTGCCCTTGAGTTCAGCCCTGTATCCAACACCATTGATAATAAGAGCCTTGGAAAAACCGGTTGTTACACCAGTCACCATGTTTTCCAGAAGTTTTCTGTACAGTCCATGCATGGACTTGGCTCTTTTAGAATCATCTTTTCTACTGACAGTTGCCACATCATCTTTGATTTCAAAGCTGACTTCAGGCTCAAAGTGCTGGGTTAACTCACCCTTAGCACCTTTAACGGTCAAAATATTGTCTTTAACAGAAACAGTTACACTTTTAGGCACTGTTAATGGTTTTAAACCGATACGAGACATTAATTCTCCCCCTTACCAGACCTTACAAATGATCTCACCACCAACTTTCCCGACAGTGGCTTTTTTGCCAGTTGTCACACCAGTTGAAGTGGAAACGATCAATGTACCGAATCCGTTTAATACACGGGGCATATCCTTGTAGCCTGTATAAACTCGTCTACCAGGGGTAGAAACAGACTGGATTCCGTGAATAATCGGATTTTCTGAATCGTCATATTTCAAGAAAACACGGATAATACTTTCATCATCCAATGTTACTTTCTTGAAATTCTTGACGAATCCTTCATTCTTAAGAATTTTAATAATTTCCAGCTTTAGCTTGGAAGGTACAATATCTACCTTCTCAAATTTAGCCCTGCTGGCATTTCTAATTTTTGTGAGCATATCCGCTACAGGATCTGAACAACTCATTTATACTCTCCTACCAGCTAGATTTTGTAACGCCGGGAATCAAACCTTCGTTAGCAAGCTTACGAAAACAGATTCTGCACATTTCAAATTTTCTCATGTAACCACGAGGTCTTCCACAGATTCTGCATCTGTTATACTCGCGGGTACTGTACTTCTGTTTTCTATTACATTTAACGATCATAGATTTCTTTGCCATCTATAAACTCCTATTTCCTGAAAGGCATGCCGAACTTGGCAAGAAGAGATCTTGCTTCGTCATCGGTACCAGCCGTTGTTACAATGGCTACGTTTAGACCGTTGATCTGCTCAATCTTATCGTAGTCAATTTCCGGAAAAATAATCTGCTCTGTAATTCCCAGAGAATAATTTCCTCTTCCGTCGAAAGCTTTAGGATTTACACCTCTAAAGTCCTTTACACGGGGGAGGGAAATATTGATCAGACGATCCAGGAATTCGTACATTTTTACTCCTCTCAGAGTAACTTTTGCACCAATCTCCTGTCCTTCACGAACCTTGAAGTTCGCAATAGATTTTCTTGCTTTAGTTTTCATGACTTTCTGACCAGTGATCAGAGTCAATTCTTCCACAGCAGATTCAAGAAGCTTTTTGTTAGCGATTGCCTCACCAACTCCCATGCTTACAACAACCTTTTCAATCTTGGGAATCTGCATTTTTGACTTATAGCCAAACTCAGAAAAAAGTTCCTGAGCGATCTTTTCTGTATAAACAGTTTTTAATCTTGGTGTATTCGCCATTATAAAGCTTCTCCACATTTCTTGCAAACTCTTACTTTACTATCTCCGTCTACCTTGATACCAACCCTGGTGGGTCCGCATTTCTTGCAGAGAAGCTGTACATTAGAGAGATCGATAGCAGCTTCAAGTTCAATGATGCTGCCCTTCTCGCCCTGAGCTTTAGGTTTCTGGGCCTTTTTGACCATATTCAAACCTTCAATAATAGCCCGGCCGGTATCTCTCTGGATTTTAAGGACTCGGCCTGATTTACCACTGTCTTTGCCAGCAATAATCTGTACCTGATCACCCTTTTTAATCTTATATTTCACTTCAGCCATCTTCTTACACTCCTAAAGAACTTCGGGTGCTAAAGATACAATTTTCATAAAATCGGCATCTCTAAGTTCTCTTGCTACGGGGCCAAAAATACGCTTACCAACTGGTGCAAGGTTTGCATCTACAATCACACAGGCATTGTCATCAAAACGGATATATGTTCCGTCGGGACGTCTGTATTCTTTGTGCGTTCTTACAATAACAGCCTTCTTCACCTCACCCTTTTTAATGGGGGCATGGGGAATTGCGTCTTTAACAGCCACGACAATAATATCGCCAACACTGGCATATCTTCTATGACTTCCGCCGAGAACCTTGATACACTGTACCTTTTTAGCACCAGAGTTATCAGCTACATTCAAATATGTATTATCCTGAATCATTTATATCCTCCGGTGTTATTTGGCTCTCTCAAGGATTTCCTGAAGAGACCAGCACTTATCTTTACTGATAGGTCTACATTCTACAATGTTGACTGTATCACCGATATTAGCATCATTTTTTTCATCATGTGCTTTGTATTTAACCGAACTAGTAATGTACTTTTTGTACAGAGGATGCAGTTTTTTAGTTGTAATCTGTACAACAACTGTCTTTTCCATCTTGTCACTGACAACTACGCCGGTTAAAACTTTTTTATTAGTCTTCTGGGCTTTTTCCATCACTACGCCTTCCTGATTCCGAGATCAAACTCGTTAACCATTGTGTTCAAACGGGCAATGCTTCTTCTCAGATTTCTTTTATCCATCCGATTTTCTACATGTCCCAGAACCATATCAAATCTCATTTTCTGTAGCTTGTTGCTAAGTTCTTCGCGTTTGGCGATAAGCTCTTCAACTGACAGATCATTGAAACGTTCTTTCATGACTATCTCGCCTCCTTATAGACGAACTTAGTTTTAATAGGCAGTTTGCTGCCGGCAAGTTCCATGGCTCTTTTAGCCAGGTCTTTGTCAACACCACCGATTTCAAACATAACAGTCCCGGGCTTAACTTCAGCAACCCATTTTTCGGGGTTACCTTTACCTTTACCCATTCGAGTTTCAGCAGGCTTTTTGGTATAAGGGATATCAGGAAAGATTCTGATCCAGACCTTACCGCCTCTCTTAATGTGCCTAGTCATGGCAACACGAGCAGCTTCAATCTGTCTAGCAGTAATCCACTTGTTATCCAGAGCTACCAATCCGCATTCGCCGAAAGCAATTGTATTACCTCTGGTGGCGTTCCCTCTAAGAGGTCCGCCTCTCATTTGTTTTCTATATTTGGTTTTCTTAGGACTCAGCATCTCTTAGCTCCTTGAAGCCTTGTCTCTCTGGTTTCTGCTAACCAGAAGTCCGGCGTCATCTTTCTGTTCATGTCCGTAAACTTCGCCTTTGAAAACCCAGACTTTAACTCCGATCTTACCGAATGTTGTATTTGCTTCCGCAAATCCGTAATCGATATCAGCTCTGAGAGTATGAAGAGGAATACGTCCCTCTTTTACTTCCTGAGTTCTGGCCATTTCAGCTCCACCAAGTCTTCCGGAAATCTTAATTTTGATTCCTTTCACACCGGACTTCATTGAATTGGATGCAGTCATCTTCAGAACTCTTCTGAAGGCAACACGTCCTTTCAACTGACGGGCAATGTTCAGAGCAACAATCTGTGCGTTAGCCTCGGGCTTCTTCACTTCTTTGATTTTTACCTGAATTTTCTTGTCTGTCAGCTTCTGGAGAGCCTGACCGATTTTTTCAATGTTGGCACCCTTTGTACCAATGATCACACCAGGTCTTGCTGTGTAAATCATCATAGTAATGCGCTGGGGCTGTCTGATGATTTCAATATCACCAATTTCAGCACCGCGTGCTTCAGGGCTGTCCATAAGGGCTTTCCGAAGCGCCAGATCTTCATGCAGACAATTAGCATAATCTCTGGGGTCAACATACCATTTTGACTTCCAAGTTTTATTAATACCCAGTCTGAGACCGTAAGGGTTTACTTTCTGTCCCATTTATTCCCCCGTACTTCCTAATTCATCTACTACCACAGAAATATGTGAAGATCTTTTAAGCAGTCTGTCAGCTCTACCTCTTGAACGGGGCCACATTCTTTTCTGAATGGGTCCACCATCAATAAGCAGTTCAGCAATATACAATGAATCTTCATCAAGCATGTTGTTCTGATTCAATGCATTAGCTGCAGCAGATTTGACTACCTTGATCAGCAGTTTAGCGCCTTTGTTAGGCAGATTCTCAAGAATCGCAACCGCTTCAGAATAAGGTTTCCTTCTAATATTATCAGCAATAGGTCTGATCTTAGTGGGAGACATAGGCAAATTCTTAGCTATGGCTTTATAACCTTTCTTTGCTTCCATCACTCACCTACCTTTTAGATTTCTTGTCGGAACCAGCATGTCCTCTGAACATTCTGGTTGGAGCAAATTCACCAAGTTTATGACCAACAAGATTTTCTGTTACATATACAGGAACCCATGTTTTGCCGTTATAAACTGACACTGTCATACCGACCATCTCAGGAATAATAGTGGAGGTTCTGCTGTAGGTTTTAACCATAGCTTTCTTAGAACCAGACTTATTCTGTTCAATGATCTTTTTATACAGGCTTTTGGCAATAAACGGTCCCTTTTTAATTGATCTAGACACGTTTTACTCCTATTTCCGTCTCTTGACAATAAAATTGTCAGAGTTCTTATGTTTCTTCCTTGTCTTGAAACCCTTGGTCGGCTTTCCCCAGGGGGAAACAGGATGACGTCCACCGGAAGTCTTACCTTCACCACCACCATGGGGGTGATCAACCGGGTTCATAACAACACCTCTTACCTTAGGTCTTTTGCCCATCCATCTGGATCTACCGGCTTTACCGATTTTCACATTCATGTGATCTTCGTTTCCGATTTCACCAATGGTTGCCATACACTTGTTTAAAACAAGGCGCATTTCTCCGGAAGGCATTTTTATTGTTACATAATTACCTTCTTTTGCAGCGATAAGCGCACCACCACCGGCAGTTCTTACCATCTGAGCACCACGACCGAGCTGAAGCTCAATACAGTGTACAAGACGACCTACGGGAATGTTTTCAAGGGGAAGTGCGTTTCCGACTTCAATAGGAGAGTTGGGACCATTAAATAGAACAGTTCCTACTTCCACACCCTTGGCAGCTACAATGTAGCGTTTTTCACCGTCGGCGTAATGAATCAGAGCGATATTGGCAGATCTGTTCGGATCGTATTCGATCTGAGCAACCTTACCGGGGATATCAAACTTATTACGTCTGAAATCGATCTCTCTGTATTTTCTTTTATGTCCACCACCACGGCGGCGTACACTAATCCGTCCTCCGGCTCCACGACCGGCTTTTGAAGACTTACCGGAAGAGAGAGACTTTTCGGGCTGGCTTCTGGTGATTCCATCAAAAGTCAAACTCTGTCTGTATCTCTGGGACGGTGTCCTTGGATTATACGTTTTTATACCCACAGAAATTCTCCTACCTTAAACGCCTTCAAAAGCATCGATCTTCTCACCTTTGGCAAGAGTTACAATTGCTTTCTTCCAGGATGCTGTTTTACCAAATCCTCTTTTAAAGCTGGAAGCTGAAATAGGAGTGTTCGCTTTTTTCTTACCACGAACATTCACAATATTACAGCTAACAGGATTAACAGAGAACAGTTCTTTAACTGCACCTACTATCTGGATCTTATTCGCTTTCTTATCAACCTTAAAGACATACTTCTTAGATTCACCATCACGGAGAACATTAGATTTTTCTGTCAGAACAGGTTCTATAATTACTTTATAGGGTTCCATACTCAACCTCATCCACCATAAAATTCATTCAGCTTCGAAGCAGCACCTTCAAGTACCAGAACATTCTTACCGTAAAACAGAGTGTGTGCACTCAGTCTGTTGTAAGAAAGGAATCTGACATTGGGAAGGTTGCGACCTGCCTGTCTGATTTTTTTGTCGTCGTCCTTAAGAACAACAACAGTTTTTTCATCATTTACCAAAGCTGTCAGAATGGCTTTAAAATCTTTAGTTTTTCCGGAATCAACCGTAAAATCTTCAATAATTCTAAATGTATTCTCATCCTGAGCTTTAAGACTCAGTATGGATTTCATAGCTAACTGCTTTACTTTTTTCGGAAGAACATAGCTGTAATCTCTAGGCTTAGGCCCGAAAACTACACTTCCACCAACCCATACAGGAGATCTTCTACGTCCGGCTCTGGCTCTACCAGTTCCTTTCTGTCTCCACGGCTTAGCTGTTGTTCCTCTTACTTCACTTCTGGTAAGTGTGCTGGCTGTTCCAACTCTTTTATTAGCAAGCTCATTTTTGATGGCGTTGTAAATAGAACCATCGCTTACTTCACGTGCAAATACTGAATCTTCAAGAGTTATTGTCCGCAGCTCTTTTCCATCAATTGAAAAGACTTTTCTGTCCATAATAATCCTCTATTTTTTCTTGGCGTTACGTACTAAAACAACACTGTCTTTCGTACCGGGTACAGCACCCTTCACCAATACAACATTCTTTTCAGCATCTATTTTTACTACTTCCAGGTTCTGAACGGTTTTTCTCTCTCCGCCCATACGTCCGGCCATCTTAGTTCCCTTAATTACTTTTGAAGGGTAAGCGGCCATACCGGTTGAACCACCAACTCTATGGAATTTTGAACCGTGTGTGGCACGGCCTCCACTAAAATTGTGACGTTTCATTACACCCTGGAAACCTTTTCCCTTAGATGTTCCGATCACGTCAACGTAGGAAAAACTTTCCATCAATTCAACACCGAAAGAATCGCCAACATTACATTCTTTCTCAAAATTACGCAGTTCCATAACAAGTTTCTTTGGTGTTACGTTTTCCTTAAACTGTCCAGCGTAAGGTTTACTTACGTGGTTAGCTTTCATTTCAACAGACCCAAGAACAACCGCGCTGTAGCCATCTTTTTCTACAGTTCTATTGGCTACTACTACATTAGGCTCAACCTTAATAACAGTAACAGGAGTCAGTGTTCCTTCAGAATCAAACACCTGCGTCATTCCGGCTTTTTTGCCAATTAAACCAATCATCTAATACCTCAACAATTCTTACTTACTGCTTGATCTCTACATCCACTCCAGCGGGCAGCTCGAGTTTCATAAGAGCATCCATTACAGCAGAGGTTGGCTCTAAAATATCTATAAGTCTTTTGTGAGTTCGCATTTCGAACTGCTCTCTAGACTTCTTATTAACAAAAGTTGATTTCAACACAGTGTACTTATTGATCCGTGTAGGCAGAGGGATCGGTCCAGAAACTTTACTTCCTTGTTTCTGAACGGCCTGAACAATGGCCTTAGCACTCTGGTCAATCAACTCAACGTCAAATCCTCTTAATCTGACGCGTATCCGTTCCTTACCCATTAGTCCTCCAGAAAACCGCCCTGCCGGATAGCAGGGCGACTCTTTCATTACTTCTTATTCTATGATCTCAATGACCTGACCGGAAGCTACAGTTCTACCACCCTCACGGATAGAGAATCTAAGCCCTCCGTCCATCGCAATAGGATGAATCAGTTCACCAGAAATCTCGGTGTTATCACCAGGCATTACCATCTGCTTCTCTTCGGGAAGAGTTACAGTTCCTGTAATGTCAGTTGTTCTAAAGTAAAACTGAGGTCTGTATCCGGAAAAGAAAGGATTGTGACGTCCACCCTCTTCCTTAGTCAGACAGTACAGAGTTGCTTTAAACTTTGCGTGGGGAGAGATAGAACCAGGTTTACAAAGAACCTGTCCTCTCTGAACCGCTTCTTTATCAATACCACGAAGAAGAGTACCGATATTATCACCAGCCTGACCTTCATCCAGCAGCTTGTTGAACATCTCAACACCTGTACATGTAGTAGTCTGATTGTCTCTAATACCAACGATCTCAATCTGGTCACCAACATGAAGTACACCTTTCTCAATACGACCGGTTACAACAGTACCACGGCCGGAAATTGAAAAAACGTCTTCAATAGGCATCAGGAAGGGCTGATCTACAGCTCTGTCAGGAATAGGAAAATAAGTATCCATAGAATCCAGGAGCTCCTGAATACATGCAGTCTTATCACCATCTTCAATATTAGACATAGCTTCGAAAGCTGAACCTTTAATGATGGGTGTATCGTCTCCGGGGAAACCATACTCATCGAGGAGCTCACGTACTTCCATCTCTACCAGGTCAACCAGTTCGGGGTCAGCAAGGTCGAGTTTGTTCATGAAAACGATCAGCTTAGGAACGCCAACCTGTCTCGCAAGAAGGATGTGCTCTCTAGTCTGAGGCTCGGGTCCTGAGTCTGCAGCAACGAGAAGAACGGCTCCGTCCATCTGTGCAGCACCGGTAATCATGTTCTTGATGTAGTCAGCATGTCCGGGACAGTCAACATGTGCATAGTGACGATCCGCTGTTTCATACTCAACGTGACGAGTATTGATAGTAATACCACGCTCTCTTTCTTCGGGAGCGTTATCAATATCTTCATAACTCATGATCTTAGCACCAGACTTAGCAGCGCAAAACATAGAGATTGCAGCAGTAAGAGTGGTTTTACCGTGGTCAACATGACCAATTGTACCGACATTGATGTGCGGTTTGTTACGTTCGAATTTTTCTTTAGCCATTTCTACCTCCTAGGCTCTTTAAAAAACAACTTTCTTTGGATTAACCCTAGCGGGTATCAGCGTGATAGTAGCAAATACTGCTATTACACGGCAACATCCAAACGACCGAAAACATATTCATTTAACAGATTTTTTCACTAAAGAACAGAATAAAGTAGAGAATACTTCAATTGTTGTCATAATAACTCTTCCACCACCTATACATCTACAAAGAAATGCACGGTTTGGATCACCGGAAGACTAGCAGTCCAGAAGACTGATCATCATGTTAACCTCTGTCACAGTAGCGGCCTTTTCAATCACAAGTGACAGAAAAGGCATTCCGTCGAGGGGTCTGCCACCTGAGCAGCAGACCTTTCAAATACTTATCTAATGCAGCCTACCACTTATAGTGGGAGAATGCCTTATTAGCTTCCGCCATTCTATGGGTATCTTCTTTCTTCTTGAAAGCAGACCCAGTAGAGTTTGAAGCATCCATGATTTCCGCACTGAGCTTATCACACATGCTTTTACCACTTCTGTTTCTTGCAGCTGCGATCAGCCATCTCATAGCCAGTGCATCTCTCCTGGAATCCCGAATTTCTACGGGAACCTGGTAAGTAGAACCACCAACTCTTCTTGACTTAACCTCGACTGCAGGTTTTACATTTTCAAGAGCTTTCAGAAATGTCTGAAGCTCATCTTCACTACCCTTTTCTTTAACAACAGCAAGCGCGTCGTAAAGACATGCTGCACTGGTAGACTTCTTACCACTAAGCATCATTCGCTTAATGAATTTTTCTACAGTAGTGTTGTTATATTTTGAATCGGGCATTACCGGTCTTACCGGTGCCTCTCTTCGTCTTGCCATTATCCCTTACCTCACGCCTTAGGTTTCTTGGTTCCGTATTTAGAACGGGACTTTCTTCTTCCATCCACACCGAGTGTATCTTTTGTACCACGGATGATTCTATAACGTACACCGGGAAGGTCTTTTACCTTACCGCCACGAAGAATAACCACAGAGTGCTCCTGAAGGTTGTGTCCAATACCAGGAATATAAGCAGTCACTTCGATACCATTGGTCAATCTGACCCTGGCAACTTTACGAAGCGCTGAGTTCGGTTTCTTAGGAGTTATGGTCATAACCCTTGTACATACGCCTCTTTTCTGAGGACAAGCTTGGAGGGCGGGTGCCTTTGTCTTCTTAACTGAAGACTTACGACCGTTCCTGACTAACTGATTTATTGTAGGCATTTATACTACATTCTCCCGTTAAATAATTATATTAAATGCATAGCGACTCTAACAATTCTTCAATTTAGAGTCAAGCATTATTAAGAGATATATTGTATTTTCTTTAAAAAGCGATACACTTCGCAATATCAAGAAAATCATTATCGAAAAGACCAGCATAATCTCCCCGGTAAAAAACTTAGGCATCACTGCCGTATTCCTCATTAAAACAAACTTAAATAAGGATTTATTTCGATTTCAAGGCAGAAAAAAGCGAAGTTTGCGAAATGCAAATAAGCCATTTTCCAGCGCTGAAATCGGAAAATCAACTACTTAAGCCTCGGTTTTTTCGTCGTATGACTCATCAAAGGGCTCCCGATTCATACTCGCCAATTCCTGTTCTTTCTTTCTATTCTCCAAAATCTGAGCAACATGTGAGTCCAGATCCTGACTATCCTTATTGAACAATTTCATGTTCCGGTATTTTTTCATACCGGTACCGGCAGGAATGATATGACCGATAACAACATTTTCCTTGAGGCCTCTCAAATGATCGACATCTCCGGCAATGGCTGCATTGGTCAGAACTCTTGTTGTCTCCTGGAAGGAGGCAGCTGAAATCCATGAATCAATATTAAGTGAGGCTCTGGTGATACCCAGAAGAAGAGGTATCGCAATTGACGATTCTCCACCTTCTCTCTTAACTCTTTCATTTTCCCTGCGGAAATTATATTTATCAATCTGCTGACCGTAAATAAAGTGTGTATCACCCACATCGATGATTTCGATTTTTCTCATCATCTGACGAATAATTACACCAATATGCTTATCGTTGATATTTACACCCTGCATCCGATAAACTTCCTGAACTTCATCAACAAGGAACTGCTGTAGAGCATTTTCTCCGAGGATGTCCAGGATATCATGGGGATCTTTAGATCCTTCACATAAAGGTTCACCGGCTTCAACAAGGTCACCGTCTCTTACAAGAAGATGTTTTCCCATGGGAACAAGATGTTTAAACTCATTATCCCAGGGGTCAACAACGGTCAGAACACGTTTACCCTTAACGATTCCGTCAAATCTGACTTTTCCGTTAATTCTGGACATAACTGTTGCGACTCTTGGCTTTCTGGCTTCGAAAAGCTCTCCAACCCTGGGAAGACCACCGGTAATATCCTGTGTTTTTGTAGATTCTTTAAGCATCTTGGCCAAAGTTCTACCGGCTTTAACTTTCGTTCCGTCTTCGACGTTAAGGTAAGCATTTCCAGGCAGATAGTAAGAAGCCAGTTCTTCACCGTTAGAGTCCAGCATCACAATACGAGGCTGAAGTGACTCAAGTGAAAAATCGGTAATTTTCTTTTCAATATTACCAGTATCTTCATTTACTTCTTCTCTCAAAGTTGTACCGATAATGATATCTTCAAACTTAACTGTACCGTTCTGTTCAGCGATAATCGGATCTGAGAAGGGGTCAAAGTAAGCCAGTGCTTCTTCAGCAGGAACTACAGCACCCGTTGCTACCTGTACGGTAGATCCGTTTCTGACTTCAAGTTTCTGATCCTGAGCAACCAGAAGCAGCTTTTTACCGACGATAGAAACGAAGGCAATCCGATCAGCAACGACGTCACCGTCTTTTGTTTTAAGGATGGATTCACCCTTAATGACCTTCTGTCCATCTTCAACAAGAGCTTCAACACCCTTTTTCAGATCGAAAGAGTCCAGAACCTTGGCTACAATGATTGCACCCTTTCTGGTAAACAGCTTTGAGCCGTTATCCATATCAACACGTGTACCGTTGATCTCTCTTACAAGAACGGGGTAACGCAGTGAGACTCTGTTATCTTCGGCGATAGTACTTGCTGTACCACCAACGTGGAAGGTTCTCATGGTAAGCTGTGTACCGGGCTGTCCAATAGACTGGGCAGCAATAATACCTACAGCTTCACCGATATTAACGGTCTTCTTGGTAGAAAGGTCACGTCCGTAACACTTTCTACAAACACCGTGTTTAGCTTCACAGGTCAGTACGGTTCTGACTTTTACAGCCTCAACACCGACTTCTTCGATTGCCTTGGCAATTTCATCTGTGATTTCTTCATTTACATCGATGATAACTTCACCGGTGATAGGGTGTTTTACTCTTTCAAGTGTAAAACGTCCCTGGATTCTGTCAGCCAGTGATTCAACAATATCCTCACCATCTTTCAGTGCATGAGTTTCAATACCGTTGATGGTACCGCAGTCTTCTTCGTTTACAACCATATCCTGAGCAATATCTACAAGACGTCTTGTCAGGTAACCGGCATCCGCAGTTTTCAGCGCGGTATCCGCAAGTCCCTTACGGGCACCGTTGGTTGAGATAAAGAACTCAATTACAGATAGACCTTCTTTAAAGTTGGAACGGATAGGCAGCTCGATAATATCACCTGAAGGTTTAGCCATCAGACCACGCATACCGGCAAGCTGACGAATCTGGTTCCTGGAACCCCTCGCTCCTGAGTCGGCCATCATAAATACGTTGTTAAATCCACCCTTATCATGCTTGAGTGTTTCCATCATGACATTGGTCAATTCTTCGTTGGTCTTACTCCAGACCTCAACTACACGGTTATAGCGCTCTTCCTGAGTAATATGTCCGGAAAGATACTGACCCTGAATCTTAGAGACTTCAGCATTGGCCGCGTCAATAAGTTCTTTCTTATTCTCAGGAATAATGATGTCATCCATACCGATGGAAGCACCGAATTTGGTTGCATACTTATATCCTGTATCTTTTACGGTATCCAGCATCCTAACGGTTATATAAGAACCATGGATTTCATGTGTCTCTGTAATCAGGGCTCTGATCTGTTTATCACCGAGAGTCTCATTAACAAAATCAACTTCCTTGGGAAGCAACTCATTGAAAATAACTCTACCGGGGGTAGTTTCCTTGAACTCGCCATCAATTTTAACCTTAATCATTGCCTGATAGGCTACAGACCTGGAATCGAGAGCCATAAGAACTTCGTTTCCACCTGTAAAATAGCGTCCTTCACCCTTGGCACCGGGTCTGTGTTTTGTCAGGTGATACAGTCCGAGAACCATGTCCTGTGAAGGAAATACAACGGGCTGACCGTTGGCAGGGTTCATAAGGTTTGTATCAGAGAGCATCAGAGTCCAGCACTCAATCTGAGCCGCATGGGTCAGAGGTACGTGAACAGCCATCTGGTCACCGTCAAAGTCAGCATTGAAAGCATGACAGACAAGAGGATGCAGACGGATAGCTTTACCTTCTACCAGTACAGGCTCAAAGGCCTGAATACCAAGTCTGTGAAGAGTAGGAGCACGGTTCAGAAGAACGGGGTGTTCTTTAACGACTTCGTCAAGAACGGCCCATACTTCAGGAGTTTCCTGCTCCACAAGAGTTTTAGCTTTTTTAATATTGTAGACGATATCTTTGTCTACAAGTTTCTTCATAATAAATGGTTTGTACAGCTCCAGAGCCATCTTTGCAGGAAGGCCGCACTGATGAAGTTTCAGATTGGGACCAACAACAATTACGGAACGTCCGGAGTAGTCAACACGTTTACCAAGAAGGTTCTGTCTAAAACGTCCCTGTTTACCTTTAAGAAGGTCGGAAAGTGATTTAAGAGGTCTATTAGAAGCACCCTTAACTACTTTTTTCTTCTTGGAGTTGTCAAAAAGGGCATCAACAGCTTCCTGAAGCATCCTCTTTTCATTACGGATAATGATATCGGGAGCATTAAGAGCCATAAGTCTTTTCAGACGGTTGTTTCTATTGATAACTCTTCTGTACAGGTCATTAAGGTCGGAAGTCGCAAAACGTCCACCGTCAAGCTGTACCATTGGTCTCAATTCAGGGGGAATTACGGGAATTACATCCAGAATCATCCACTCTGATCTGTTTCCTGAGTCTCTGAAGTTTTCTACGATTTCAATTCTCTTAAGAAGTCTCTTGTCTGCTTTAGGTCCTTTTTCAACCATTTTTGCACGAAGCTCTACAGAGAGAGCATCAAGATCAAGACCTTCAAGAAGGCTTCTGACCGCTTCAGCACCGATTCCGGCTGTAAAAGACATACCGTAACGATCCTGAGCTTCCATAAACTCTTCTTCAGAGAGAAGCTGCATTTTCTTAAGGTCAGTATCACCGGCCTCAATAACTACATATTTTTCGTAGTAAAGGATAGAACGGAGAGCTGCAATGGAAAGATCCAGAAGCAGACCCATCCTTGAGGGCACTGAGCGGTAATACCAGATATGAGAAACAGGAGAAGCCAGCTCAATATGGCCCATTCTTTCACGACGGACCTTAAAATGAGTAACCTCAACACCACAACGGTCACAGATCACACCCTTATAACGGATGGACTTGAACTTACCGCAGTAACATTCCCACTCTTTTGTTGTACCGAAAATCCTTTCACAGAACAGGCCGTCTTTTTCCGGACGAAGGGTTCTGTAGTTAATGGTTTCTGGTTTTTTGACCTCACCGTAAGACCATGCTCTGATCTGTTCCGGAGATGCCAATTTTATCTGTAGACTATCAAAATCTTGTATCTCTTTCATCAAAAGTCCCCTCCTGCCTAGAACCGGCTGCCCTGTCTGTTAATCAGTTCCTCATCACGCTCGGTGAAAGGAATCTGCTTGCCTTTTGTGTCATAAATTCTGACATCAAGGGCTAACCCTCGCAATTCTTGTACGAGAACGTTAAAGGATTCCGGGATACCGGCAGCGGTAGTCGCATCACCCTTAACAATGCTTTCATATATTTTAGCTCTTCCGTTCATGTCATCCGACTTGATCGTCATAAGCTCCTGGAGAGTATTGGCAGCGCCGTAGGCTTCAAGAGCCCATACTTCCATTTCTCCCAGTCTCTGTCCACCAAACTGAGCTTTACCACCCAGTGGCTGCTGTGTAACCAGCGAGTAGGGACCGGTTGAACGTGCATGCATCTTGTCATCAACAAGGTGATGCAGTTTCAGGTAGTACATGTAACCGACAAATACATCGTTTTCAAAAGGTTCACCGGTATATCCGTCATACAAAGTTATCTTTGAAGAACTTGGCAGGCCTGACTTCACAAGTTCAGCTTCGATCTCTTCAGTAGAAGCCGAATTGAATACAGGTGTTTCATACATATGACCCAGTCTGGCACCAGCCATTCCGAGCATGGTTTCCATGATCTGACCGATATTCATACGCGAAGGTACACCAAGTGGGTTCAGACAGACTTCCAGAGGAGTTCCGTCTTCCATATAAGGCATGTCTTCTTCAGGAAGAACACGGGCAATTACACCCTTGTTTCCATGACGACCGGCCATCTTGTCACCCTCTTTCAGCTTACGCTTGGTGGCAATCAGAACTTTTACAACTTCATCAACACCGGGAGACAGATCATCACCCTCAGAGCGTTTAAGTCTCTGAATATCGATTACAGTGCCTTCTACTCCATGGGGGAGCTTCAGGGAAGTATCTCTTACCTCTTTGGCTTTTTCACCGAAGATAGAGTTCAGAAGTTTAAACTCCGGAGTTGTTTCTGTTTCAGACTTGGGAGTTACTTTTCCAACCAGGATATATCCTGATTTTACCTTGGCTCCTACTCTGATGAGTCCCTCTTCATCAAGCTGCTCAAGCGACTTTTCAGAAGTGTTGGGAATATCACGAGTCAGTTTTTCAGGACCGAGTTTAGTTTCCCGCACCTCAGTAACAAACTCTTTAATATGAATTGAGGTGTAATAATCGTCCTTAACGACCTTTTCAGAGATAAGAACAGCATCCTCATAGTTGTATCCGTTCCAGGGTACAAAACCTACAAGCAGGTTACGCCCCAGAGAAAGTTCACCATTTTTAGTGGAAGGACCGTCAGCCAGAACATCACCGGCTTTAACTTTTTCACCCAGTTTAACAATGGGTTTCTGGTTAAAACATGTATCCTGGTTGGTTCTCTGATACTTGATCATTGTATAATGATCATTAACCTCAGCATCACCACCCTCTGGAGCAATAATAACTTCTCCGGAAGTAACTTTGGTGACAGTTCCACCCATTTTAGCCTTAATACATACACCGGAGTCATATGCCGCTTTCTTTTCCATTCCCGTTCCTACCAGAGGAGCTTCGGGGAATAAAAGAGGAACAGCCTGACGCTGCATGTTACAACCCATGAGTGCACGGTTAGCATCATCATGTTCAAGGAAGGGGATCAGAGAAGCCGCGGTAGAGATAATCTGCCGTGGCGAAACGTCCATGTATTTGATATCCGCAGGACTTTTAATTGTATAGTCACCGGTCTTTCTTACAGCAACAAGATCTTCTACAAAGCCGCCCTTCTTATCCAGTGCGGCACTCGCCTGAGCAATATAGTATTTCTCTTCATCCATGGCGGAAAGATACTCAACATCCTTTGTTACGCGGCCGTCTACAACCTTACGGAAAGGAGTCTCCAGAAAACCGTAATCATTGACTCTGGTAAAGTTGGCCAGAGACACGATCAGACCGATATTCGGACCTTCAGGTGTTTCAATAGGACACATACGTCCATAGTGAGTATAGTGTACATCTCTTACTTCGAATCCCGCTCTGTCTCTGGAGAGACCACCGGGTCCGAGAGCATTCAGTCTTCTTTTATGTGTCAGCTCGGAAAGAGGATTAACCTGGTCCATAAACTGAGATAACTGGGAAGAACCGAAAAATTCTTTTACAGCAGCCACAATGGGTTTGATGGAAACGAGATCCTGAGGCTTCAGGGACTCAACTTCCTTCAGAGACATTCTTTCTTTGGCGATTCTTTCCATTCTGGAGAACGCTGTCTTCAGAGAGTTGGAGAGAAGCTCACCTACGGAACGAATACGTCTGTTACCAAGGTGGTCAATATCATCGATAGATGCATCACCGTCGTAAACCTTAATAAGGAAGCCCATTGTATTAACAATGTCCTCTCTGGTCAGTACGTGTACATCTTCAGGATTTTCATAATCAAACTTTTTATTCAGTTTGTAACGACCGACTCTACCAAGATCATATCTTCTGCTTGAGAAAAACATGGAAACCAGATCTTTTTCGGCACTGTCTACGGTGATAGGTTCACCGGGCATCAGTATTGAGTAGATTGAAGATAATGCATCTTCTTTTGTAGGTTCGTCCTGATCGGGATCATCCTGATTATATTTAGCCTCTTCTCTCTCAAAACAGTTGAGAATCAGTGAAGAGTTCAAAGATTCGGCATGATCAAAGTCTATAACTTCGATAGATTTGATTTTAGAGTGAACCAGTTCATCAGTATCATGGGGATGAATTTTCTCACCGGCACGGTAGATTTTCTTCCTTACACCTTCAACTTCCGTATATACGGCACGTCCGAAGACCATGCCTACCAGAGATCCGGCACCGTCCCTCTTGTTATTTACTTTAACTTTTTTGATCTTGTAAAACTGATCTATAATTTTTTCCCGGGTATCCAGCCCCAGAGCTCTGAGGAAAAGGGAACCGAGAATTCTTTTCTTTCTATCAATTTTGGTGAAAACCAGTTCTTTCTTGGGATCGACTTCAAATTCCAGCCATGATCCGCGGTAAGGGATGATTCGTGAGGAATGAATACCCTTCTCCATAGAAAAGATAACACCGGGAGACCTGTGAATCTGTGAAACCACGACTCTTTCGGCTCCGTTTATAATAAATGTTCCCCTATCTGTCATAAGAGGAATATCGCCCATATATATTTCTTTTTGTCTAATTTCTCCAGTTGACTGGAAAATCAGATTAATACGGGCCTTAATAGGAACAGCATAAGACAGGCCTTTCTTTTTACATTCGGCCTCGGTAACTTTTACACCGTTATAATCCAGGGTATAATAATCATAATCAAGAACCAATTCGCCATTGGCACTTTCAATAGGGAATGTAGCCTGAAATACTTCTTCCAATCCCTGACTGACCATTCCATGATCGCCCTGAACGGCATTGGTCTGCAGAAATTTTTCGTATGAAGAGAGCTGGATATCTATCAATCCAGGCAGATCTATTACTTCTTCATATTCATTACCGATATAGTTTCGGCTTTCTAACTTATCCCTTTCAAACACTCAAAACCCCCTGATATACACTAAACCACAAGAGACCAATGCCTCTTGTGGTTAAATGAGAAAAAAATCAACCCTGTATAGAATACACAGAATTATTTAATTTCAATAGTAGCGCCAGCAGCTTCGAGCTGCTCTTTAATCTTGGCTGCATCTTCCTTAGAAATGGCTTCTTTAACAACGCTATCAGCGCCTTCTACCATTTCTTTGGCTTCTTTCAGACCAAGACCAGTTATGCTTCTAACTTCTTTAATAACACCGATTTTTTTACCATCAGCGAATCCCTTGAGGATTACGTCAAATTCGGTCTGTTCTTCAACAGCTTCGGCAGCAACAGCAGGACCAGCAGCCACAGCTACGGGTGCAGCAGCAGTTACACCAAATTTTTCTTCCATTGCTGTTACCAGCTCGGAAACTTCCATTACGGACATTGATGCTATTGCATCCAGAATTTCTACAGTTGTCATATTATCTTCTCCTTCTAATTATGTTTTAGGGTGACGATAGCATAAACAACTATCAGAAGACTAACGTCACCTATAATAAGTTCCTGGAACACCAGGAAATTCTTATTCTTCGCCTTTTTGTTCAGCAACAGCAGCCAGAGTTCTGACAAGCTTAGTTGTAACGCCGTTAAGAACAAGCGCAACATGCTGAACGGGTGCCTTCATGGTACCCATAAGTTTAGCAATGAGTTCCATACGGGTGGGAAGCTTAGAAAAAGCTACAACACCGGGTACATCAAACACACTGCCATCAAGATATCCGCCCTTCATTTCTACAGGGGCATCTTTTCCAAAATCAAGAAGAGTCTTCGCAACAGGACCGGCTTCATCACGAGCCAGAGCTACTGCAGTAGGACCTACGAGAAGATCTGAAATACCTTCGTTACCAAGATCTTTCATGGCAATTTTTGCCAGATTATTCTTGATTACATGATACTCAGCATTCTGTTCACGTAACTTATTTCTTAATTCAGTGACCTGCTCAACTGTCAGACCTCTGTAATCCGTAAAGAAAAAGCTATTTACTCCGTCAAACTGCTCTTTAAGAGCGTTAACGGCATCGATTTTACTCTGCTGTACTTTCTTTTCTGCCATATCTTACTCCTTCACCACTACTTTGACGCCGGGGCCCATAGTAGAAGACAGTGCAATAGACTTGATGAACTCGCCCTTCACATCGGAAGGTCTTTTCTTAATCAGGTCACTCATGAAAACATCGTAGTTTTCGGCAATACTGGAAGCATCCATCGAAACCTTACCGACAGCCAGGTGTACAACACCGGTTTTATCAGCACGATATTCAACACGACCCTGTTTCAATTCAGCCAGAGCACCCTTGATGTCCATAGTAACGGTACGTGTCTTGGGGTTAGGCATCAGCCCTCGCCTACCAAGAACAGGACCGAGTTTACCAACTTCCCTCATCATATCAGGAGTAGCAACACAGACATCGAAGTCCAGCCAACCGTCTTTGATCTTTGCAACAAGATCTTCATCACCGACATAAGCGGCACCGGCTTCCAGAGCTTCTTTAGCTTTATCACCCTTGGCAAATACAAGAATCTTCTTTTCAGCGGTAAACTGATTGGGAAGACTGACGGTATCACGGATAGAATGATTCTTTTTAATATTAAGCTTAACAGAAACCTCAACGGTTTCATCAAACTTTGCGAAAGCTGCTTCTTTTACAAGACTTACGGCTTCGGTGGTTTCATAAACCTTTCCGAAATCAACCTTGGCTGCAGCTGCTATGTAATTCTTACCTTTAGCCATAGATTAACCCTCCACCTTGATACCCATAGAGCGGGCAGTTCCAGAAATAATACTGATTGCAGCTTCCATGTCGTTAGCATTCAGGTCAACCATTTTGGTTTCGGCAATTGCCTGAACCTGTGCACGAGTCACTGTGGCAACCTTAACTTTATGGGGTTCAGCAGAACCCTTATCAAGTTTGGCAGCCTTCTTCAGCAGTACTGCTGCAGGGGGTGTCTTGGTGACAAAAGTAAAACTTCTGTCGGCAAATACTGTAATTACTACAGGAATTGTGAGTCCAGGCTCGTAATTCTTAGTTCGATCATTAAACTGCTGAACGAACTGAGGAGCAGGAACACCATGAGGACCGAGGGCCGGTCCTACAGGAGGTGCCGGGGTCGCTTTACCAGCGGGCACCTGTAGCTTAATATAAGCTGTTACCTTTTTCTTGGCCATTAAAATCTCCTTGTGGTCTTAACATCCTTCCCCAACGGAAGGACTCCCATCTATTTAAAACGACTAAGTCGTCTTTAGATCTTTTCAACCTGAGAGAAATCTACTTCTACAGGAGTACTTCTTCCGAAGATACCCACCATAACTCTCAGTTTGCCTTTTTCCTGGTTAACCTCTTCGATATTACCGGAAAAAGATTCAAAAGGTCCTTCTACAACACGAACCTCTTCGCCCACAGCAAAATCCTGCTTGGACTGATATCGGCGCTCTGCTTTAATAGCACCGGTTTTCTGAAGAATCGACTTGGCTTCATCATGACTGATGGGCTGAGGCTTTGAACCGGATGCATATCCTACAAAACCTACAACACTCTGAATCTTCTTAATCTGAGTACAGACGTTTTTCCAACCTCTGTCAGGTAGATCCATCTCAAGCAAAACATAACCAGGCAGGAATTTCTTAGAAACGGTACGCTTTTTTCCATTGCGGACTTCCACAACATCTTCAGCAGGAACCTTTACATCAAGAACAGCTCCCCCAAGAGAACCGTCTTCCATATAGAGTCGAATATATTTTTCAACCTTGTTTTCATACCCCGAATAGGTATGAAGAACGTACCATCCCTTTGCCATTACACATCCTTGCCTCTGGGGGCTTGATTAGAAAATAAAGAAAAGTCCTTTCAGAAGAACAAAATCAACCACACCAAAAAAGATAGCAAAAAGTGCTGTAGAGACAAGAACAACCTTGGTAGAGGATGCAACTGAATCTTTTCCGGGCCATACGACCTTCTTCAACTCTCCGTAACTTTCAGAGAAAAACGCTTTAATCTTCTTCATAAATAATAAGCTCCCGATGATAAACAGTACCGATTTCTCGGCACCTCTTTAGACAAACAAACTCCGACACAAAGGCCGGAGGTCTGTCTAATCAGAAAATAAAATTAAAAAAAACAGGCCAGGTAGGACTCGAACCTACAACATCCGGTTTTGGAGACCGGCGCTCTAGCCATTGGAGCTACTGGCCTGTATATAAACTTATTTAATTTTGGTCTCTTTGTGATCAGTAGACCCTTTACACCATTTACAGTACTTCTTCATCTCAAGTTTACCCTGGACGTTTCTTCTGTTTTTAGTAGTTGTGTAGTTTCTACGTTTACAGGTTGTACACTGAAGAGCAATCAGTTCAACTGCTCCCTTCTTTGATTTAGCCATAATTATTATCTCCCGCCTAAAAAGCCGAATTTTTCGCTCAGCAAAATATCTAAAGTAAAAATAAAGCCTCCGACCGGATTCGAACCGGTGACCCCAACCTTACCATGGTCGTACTCTACCGACTGAGCTACAGAGGCATGTCCTAAAATGCTCATAGAAAGTACCAAAATGCTTTTCCTTTGTCAACTCTTTTACCCAAAAAATAATTTATAAAAAAAGAAGTCAAATATTTCCCTATCCTGAAAAAAATTATTTCAAAATAAATTTTCCCTCAATCCACAGCCGGATAATCTTTATAAAAAGAAACAACCGCAGAACAGGCTTCCCTGTAGCGCTTATATTTCCTGTCATAAATTTCATAATACTCAGCCCGGGGTTTGATCTCATGCTTTATTTTCACAAGAGAATCTACAGCAGCCGTTATGCTATCATACCGACCTAAAGCCACAGAAGCAAGACAGGCACAACCAAGAAGTTCAGCATCTTCAATCTCGGGAATCAGCATTGTTTTCCCTGTTATATCGGCTTTCATCTGATTCCAGACATGACTTTTGGCCTGACCTCCGGAAATTCGAAGCTCTTTAACAGGCAGATCCAACTCTTCAAAAATCTCCAGACTCCGTCTGACGGCGAATCCGATTGCCTCCATTACAGAACGCCCCAATTCAAACTTACCCTGTGAAGGATCGAGCATAGTAAAAAGACCATTTGAAAATTCCCATAGGTTTTCACCCTTCATACTGGGGAAAAAAAAGGGATGATCCTGGGTGGCGGGAATGCTGTCCACACCCTTCATGGTTTCGATGTAGTTGTTTTTTTCCTGACCCGTAAGAGAGCGATACCACTCAAACAGAGTTCCCGTGGAAGATAAAATGGCAGCGATATTGGTAAACCCTTCCAGTGCATGAGGCAGCTCTCTCACCCTACTGTCTCCACTGGGAGCGGTTGCACAGTAATTAATCCCTTCAGAAGTACCGGCACGGTCACAGATCCGCCCCGGTCTGACTGCACCCGAACCTATAAGAGAAGCAATAAAGTCACTGCCGCAGGCAATCACCGGTGTACCCGGCTTCAAAGGAGTCTTTAAATAGGCATCTTCTGAGACGGGGGCCACGGGGACTCCCATATCAATAAGCTCAGGAAAAGCATCCTTTCTGAACCCCAGTCTGTCCAGCTCATCTTCTGACCAGACATAAGGCAGATACTCTCTATGGGGAATAACCATAACAGAGCGGCCTGTAAGCTGGGTATAGAGAATTTCAGGGCATGATAAGAAATAATCAGCCTTGTCATATGCAGACCTATCTTCTTTTCTCAGCCAGTTGATTCTGGACAGATAGTAAGAACTGCTTTGAAATTCAGGATCACTGTAATCCCTGTTCCACATCAGAGCGGAAGTCAGAGGGCGTCCGGACTTGTCTGCCGCAACCATTGTGGGACCGTTCCCGCTTATGGCGACAGCAGTGATTCTGTCGGTTCCGATATTTTCCAGTATTTCCTGAAACCCCTGTGACCAAAGTTCAGTAGAAAAGGATTGATCCCCCCGGATTACATCCGAAGGAAAACTAATCCTGTGATATGAGAAAAGATGCCCCTCATCTGTAATAAGCCCTCCCTTCATGGAGGAGGTTCCTATATCTACGGCAAGTATCACTGATTACCCCAGTGTCTGTATTATTTTTTCTTCAGCATTCTCTGAATCATCTTGCTGTTATCCAATAGAGGTGAAACAGAACGATTATGATGAACTCTGGAGATGGATCGGGCAAAAAGGTTTGATACACTTGCAGAAAAAAACCACTCCTTTGAAAGGATCTCTTCGGGAAGGGTTACTGCGTTGGTTCCTACGATATAATCAAAGTATCCTTCTTTATACGCCTCATCAAAATGCTCTACTGCAGAACCTGAAAACATGGGCAGGGAAACAGAGCATATTATTTTCTTTGCTCCCAGCTCACGTATAAGCTTCATAGCCTTTATCAAAGTACCGCCGGTACCCAGCATATCATCCGCCATAAAGACAGTTTTTCCGGTGACATCACCCAGAAGGCGGGCAGAGATGATATTTGAATCTGCTGCAGAGCGAGTGACTTTGGAATAATCCCTCTCCTTGTAAAGGAGAGCTAGAGGCTTTTTCAGGGAGTTGGCATAAAATTTATTCCTCTCAATGGCACCTGTATCCGGAGAAACAACTACAAAATCCTCATCCATAAGATTAATCTTGCTGTTGAGCTGTCTGAGAATTTGATAAGAAGCATGCAGATTTTCAAGAGAAAGCTTGTGAAAACAGTGTGATATTTCCTTTGAATGAATATCCAGAGTAATGATGCGGTCAACACCCATACTTTCATACATGCGCCCCAGAGTTGAAGCGGTCAGTCCTTCCCGGCCTTTTGATTTATGCTGACGGCTGTAGGGATAGGTTGGCAGAACCAGAGAAACCCGGCGGGCTCCCGACTTCATGGCGGCATCAATAGTCACATAAAGACTCATTAGGTGGTCATTGACCGAACAGAGACTCTTTTCGTCTGAACCGGAAAAGCGAATGGGTGTCATATTAGCCATATCCTGAACAATATAGACATCCGCTCCTCTGATAGATCTGAGGATCTCCGCCTTCAGTTCCCCATTGGCGAATTTAGTAATTTTACAGGGGATCTTAAAAGAAGGACTCCTGTAAGTTGAGGAATCACCCACAGCGGAAACACGATGTGAAATGATATCATTGGCAAAATTGGATTGCTTGCATACTTCCTCTCTATCTATATTATAGAGACGGGAAATATAGCTGACTTTTTTTTCGAACCGTGTCCTGTAAATCGTCTTTAAATGGGAGGTGATTTCATTAGCAAATTGCTCTCCCCCCGGACAGGCGATCACACCAAGAGACGTGGGTTTGGAAAAACTCATCTAATATCCTTATTATTTATTGATTTATGTTCTAAAAAGATAGCACAGCCATAAAGCGGGGTCAATAATTAGGGTTTGCCTGTAAGTCCAAAAAAAGCATAATATGCCCCCACACCGGCACATTCCTTAGATTATAAAATCCAATTACAAATGCCCATGTGGGTATAGGAGAATTTTCATGTCAAATTCAATTAAATATTCCACCCTGCGGCTGCTGCCGGCAGCCTTGATTTTCTTATTGTTTTTATCCTGTAGCCCAAAAGAACAGAGTTCTGCCGAAGAATCCTCAACAGAATCATCAAGCTCAATAAAAGCTATGTCCCTTGCAGTCTTTATCCCGGGAGTCCTGGCCGGAAGCCCCACCTACGAAATGATGGATACGGGAGTCAGAAAAGCCGCCGGAGAAAAAGGTGCAACAGTAAAGACAGTGGAAGGCGGTTTCAACCAGGCCGAATGGAAATCCAAGGTACTGGCACTTGCCGCCGAAAAAAAATACGACCTCATTATAAGCTCTAATCCTTCCATGCCCGAAATATGCAGAGAGATTAAGACAACTTTCAAGGATCAGAATTTCCTGATTCTTGAAGGAAGCAGAATTGAAAATGATACTGTATCTACTTTTCTGTTCAGCCATCTGGAGCTCTCCTATATGCTGGGTTATCTGGCAGGTCTTGCCACCCAGTCCGACGAACTGCCCGGTGCCGACAGCATGCTGAAAGTGGGCCTGATCGCCGGACAGGAATACCCTGAGATGATGCAGAGAATAAAACCCGGATTTACACGGGGCCTTCAGGCCGCTGCTCCGGAGGGAGAACTTGATTTCAGAGTTATTGGTAACTGGTACGATGCCGCCCGGGCTTCCGACCTGGCTATGAGCATGTTTGATGAGGGTGTAGATATTATTCTAACAATCGCCGGAGGGGCCAACCAGGGAGTTGTCTCTGCTGCAAAAAAAAAGGGGAAATATGTACTGTGGTATGACACAGACGGTTACTCCATAGAACCGGGAGTTATCCTTGGAAGCGGTATAATAAGAGAAGATATCGCAGCCTACGAACAGACTCTTCTGGCTCTTGAGGGAAAACTCGAAACGGGGTCCTCTGTATACGCAGGTGTTTATGAAGGTTATGTCGATTTCCTTGATGATGAATCACTTTACAAGGAACATGTTCCCGAATCTATCCGCAAGGCCATGAAAGAAGAGACAGACAAGCTCAGAAACGGCAGCCTTAAGTTCAGATAGACATCAGAGAGACAGGAAAAATACAAAGCTTTGGCAGATGAAACAGCCCCTTCAAATATTCTGGAATTAGAAAACATTACTCAGATTTTCCCTGAAAACGGAATCCGGGCCTGTTCAAATATCAGCATGGTTATCCGCAGAGCCGAGATTCTCGCAATTATGGGAGAAAACGGTGCCGGGAAGTCTACTTTAATGTTCCTGATTTCCGGCTTTATGGACGAAACCGAAGGGGTTATCAGAACTTCCGAAGGGACAGATTCTGTATACAGAAGAGACCTGGTGGGGATGGTTCATCAAAAACCGCTCCTGGCGGGAAATTTGACGGTTATGGAAAACATCATCCTCGGTCCGGAAAAAGGATTCTTCCGAAGAGACAGAATACTGAATGAAATTACTGAAATTCAGGAGCACTATGGCCTGCCCCTGGACCTTAATCTGAAAGCCCGCTATCTCACGGCCCCCCAAATTCAGAGATGTGAACTGATCAGAGCCCTCTGGAAGAATAAAAAGATTATTATCCTTGATGAACCGACTGCCAGCCTCTCCCCCAGTCAGAACGAAGAACTATTCAGCCTGATATTCAGACTGAAAGAAGAGGGAAAAACCATACTCTTCATCAGCCATAAAATCCATGAAGTAATAAAGGCCGCTGACCGCATCGCCGTGCTCAGGCGGGGAGAACTGCAGGGGGTTTCTGAGAAGAAGGATTTAAGCCCCTCTGATATATCCAGACAGATGATCGGAGAAGACGACGGGACAGAATACCTTGAAACCATAAGTCCCCCCCGTGATATGGATACGGATGAAATGCCTATTCTCGAGCTGTCAGACATTGAGTACAGTGAGCTGGGAAACAGGCGTCTTAAAGATATCAGTTTTAAACTGTACCCCGGAGAGATCCTGGGAATGGGCGGCATCAGGGAAAACGGACTGACCTTTATCGAAGATCTCCTGAGTGGAATAATTCAGCCCTCTTCAGGAACTATATTCATAAATGGTAAAAACAGGATGCCCCTGAGCCCATATAAAGTAAGACGAAATGGAATATCCTACATCCCTGCAGACCGACTGAGCCGGGGAGCTGATCCTGAATCCAGTCTCGCCGAAAACCTGTCGGTTCTTAAAAGACAGACAGGCAAAGGAAGTTACCGCAAAAGACTGATTCACTGGGCAAAAATTTTCATAAAGGAACAGGACATCAAGGGTGAAGCCGAACAGCAGGTAAAGACACTCTCGGGTGGAAATATCCAGAAAATGATTGTAGCCAGAGAACTGGAAAAGACAGCTCCTCTTCTGTTTGTTTCAGAACCCAGCTGGGGTCTCGATTTCAAGAGCAGGAAAAAACTGCATAATCAGCTGCTTAAGGCCAGGTCAGAGGGGATTGCCATTCTCCTGCTCACAACGGATCTGGAAGAACTTCTGAGTCTGAGTGACAGAGCCTGTATTCTCAGCGATGGATTTCTTACTGAGATAGAAAGAAGCGAAGAACAGTGGAACAGAAATTTTATCGGAGAAAAAATGACGGGAGCAGACAGAATATGAAGATAGATCTGACCCGGGGGATGAAAAAAATCCGCATACCAGGCACTTTGCCTGTACTTCTTCTCTGCCTTGCAGCAGCTGCGGTAGTGATTCTGTTCTTCAGCAATACTCCAATGGAGACGCTTTATTACTTCTTCCCGGGAGTTTTATCCAACAGCCTGTATCTGGGAGAAATGCTCAACACCATAGTCCTTTTGAGTATTACCGGCCTTGGAATTGTCCTGGCCTTTAATGCAGGATCGTTTAACCTGGGAGGAGAAGGTCAGGTCTATACCGGAGCGATCTGCGCAGTATTGACTGCCAGACTGCTCCCAGAGATGCCGGGAATCCCCGGGATTTCAGTATTATTATTAAGCGGAATAGCCGGAGGTGCAGCACTTGCTTTTATCTCAGGTGTATTAAAGGCCCTCTGGGACGTGGATGACCTGATCAGTACCTTTCTTCTTTCTGCAGGAGTAGGAAAACTGATCGATTATCTGATTACAGGCCCCTTAAGGGATTCTTCAAGCTATCTGATGACAACGGCGCCTCTACCTGAAAAATTCAGACTCCCCTCTCTGCTTATACCAAGTCCATTCAACATATCTTTTCTGCTGCCTCTCCTGCTTCTCCCACTATTTCATTACTTTCTGAATCATACCCGCCAGGGATATGAACTGCAGATAACAGGAAGGAGCAGCAGCTTTGCCAGACACAGCGGCCTCAACATGAGAATCTACCAGACACTCCCCCTCACAGCCAGTGGAGCCCTTCACGGTCTGGCCGGGGCACTGGTATTGACGGGGACCTATTTTGCAGGAATACAGGGACTCACCTCGGGACTGGGCTGGAACGGTATAGCCGTTGCCATGATTGCAGGCCGGAAAGTTCCAGGATTGCTGCCGGCAGCTCTCTTTTTCGCATGGATAAGCCAGGGTTCAAAAATAGCGGTACTCCATTCAGACATATCCCTTGAACTGGGTGCCATTATTCAGGGTGTTCTCTTTCTGCTGATATCCTCTTCGGTTCTCCGGATAAAATCACGGAGGAGAAGATGATACTTGTAATTCTGGCCAGCGCAACTCCACTGATTTTAGCGGCTCTGGGAGGGCTTCTCACAGAGAGAGCAGGAGTACTGAACATAGCCCTGGAAGGGATGATACTGGGTTCAGCTTTTGCAGCCGTATTGATCGCCGGATTAAGCGGCAGTATTTTCCTGGGTACCCTGGGAGCTCTTTTTGCAGGAATGCTTATCTCCATGCTCTTCAATCTGGGAACCTTTACTCTCAAAGGCAATCCTTTTATAACAGGTTTGGGAATCAATGTGCTGGTTCCGGCACTGACGGTATCCATATCCCAGCGGATTTATGGAAACCAGGGCATTATCCGCCCGGAGAATATATCTTCTGTATTCAAGATTGCAGGAATGGATATGTTCACAATCACTGCCCTTGCAGCTGCTGTGATCATGCTTATAGTATTCTTCAGAACCAGGCAGGGGCTGATTATCCGCTCCTGCGGAGAGCAGGAAGACCTGCTGATCAGCAGAGGGATAAATCCTGTAAAGGTCAAGAAACAGATGGTCCTTTTATCCGGAGCATTTTCTGGTCTTGCTGGTGGGGCACTCTCTCTGAACCTTGGTGTATATGTGCCCGGAATGTCAGCGGGAAAAGGATGGATTGCCCTGGTGGCCATCTATCTGGGATACAGGAGAATCCCCGGTGTTGTTCTTGCCTGTATCCTTTTCAGTATGGCCGAATGGGGAGCCAACAGAGCTCAGGGATTCCTTGGTATCCCGCCGACTCTGATACTCAGCTTCCCCTATTTCCTCACCCTGGCAGCTCTGTGGCTCTTTTCTATCAGAAAAAGCAGAAGCAATACAGGCCTCTGAGCTATGTTGATTTTTTGTTAGATTTTGGTTAATTTCCTAACATAAGTATTGCTTTACATCCATGCGACATATAGACTTTGTATCAGTTCCAAAAGGCAAGCTCCGGGAACTTCCAGACCTTTCATTAGAATATTATTACTTATACTACATACAGATACAGGAGATTTATTAAAATATGACCATAGTCTTGAATATAATGGAAATTATAGGAGCCCTGGGTGTATTCCTCTTCGGAATGAAAATCATGAGTGAAGGAATACAAAAGGCAGCCGGTGAAGGACTGCAGAGTGTCCTCAACCATATTACATCCAACCGTTTCGTTGCTGTTCTTACCGGATTTCTGATTACAACAATCATCCAGTCTTCTTCAGCAACCACAGTAATGGTTGTGAGCTTTGTAAATGCGGGGCTTCTTACCCTGACCCAGTCCATCGGAATCATCATGGGTGCCAATATCGGTACCACAGTAACAGGATGGATCGTCTCTCTCCTGGGATTTAAATTCAAGATAAGCGCCATGGCCCTTCCCATAATAGGCCTCGGTCTGCCTCTCTATTTCTCCAAGTTCGCCAAGAGACGGGACTGGGGTGAGTTTATGATTGGATTCGGTATCCTATTCCTGGGTCTCTCCTTCCTGAAAGACTCCATGCCCTCCATGGATGCCGGAATGGTCGGGTTCCTGGAAAGTTATACAGACAAGGGTGTACTTTCACTGGTTATCTTCATAATGGCAGGTGCTCTTATCACCGTTATTGTTCACTCCTCCAGTGCCTCCATGGCCATCACACTGACCATGGCACATAACGGACTGATACCTCTGGAGGCAGCGGCCGCCATGGTAATGGGTTCAAATATCGGTACAACCATCGACGCCCTTCTGGCCTCACTGGGAGCCAATGTCAATGCGAAAAGAGCCGCAAGGGTTCATATACTATTCAATATTGCCGGTGTAGTTGTATTCTCCTTTATATTCAATCCCTTCCTGAGGATGGTTCAAGCCATCGTTCCCGGGGATGAAATCACAACCAACCTGGCCATGTTTCATACTATGTTCAATATTCTGAATACTGTGATTTTTATCGGTTTTGTTCCTCAAATTGCAAAACTTGTAGAAAAGATGATTCCCATGGGAGAAGAGGAAGCGGGTCTTGGAACATATACCCTCAGCTATATAGAACCCATGATGCAGAGTATTCCTGAAATCAATATAATCAAGGCACAGAAAGAGGTCTCCCACATGACCAAGGTTGTTGAAGATATGTTCAGCATCTACCTTGAAGTCTGTAACAATCCCGATAAGAAAATGGGTGCACAGGTCAAGGAAATAAAGGAGATGGAAGACTACAGTGACCAGATGCAGGAGGAAATCACAAAATTTCTTATTGCCTGTTCCGGTGAAAGTCTGAATGAAACAGGCCGTAATAACGTCAGTGCCATGATGAGAATTGTTAATGAACTTGAAAGTATCGGTGACAGCTGTTACCACCTGATTCTTCTATCTGAACGCCGTTTCAAAAAAAATATTCCCATGCATGACAATGCTATGGCCGAACTTGAACCCATAGCCACCATGGTACAGAATTTTCTGTTTTTCATAAAATCCCATATCAACGAGCATATGGATAAGGAATCCCTGAAAGAGGCATATAAAATGGAGGAAAAACTCCAGACTTTCAAGAAAGGCCTGAACAAGGGAATCAGGAAAAACATTAAAAAGGGTGCGGATATTAAGGGAGAACTGCTGTATCTTGATATTGTCGGACACGTAGAACAGATTGGAGACTACTGCCTGAATATCGCTCAGTCTCTGAGAGCTTTCTATTAAGCCATAGAAAAGTGTAACACAGGAGGAAGCATGCTGGTTGAGATAGAAAATGTCCGCCAGGTTCCCGGCGAGGATAACCGCAAATGGTTTGTAGATGAAAATACTGATCTAATTGTCTGGTATGACTCTTCAGAAGAGAGAATAACAGGCTTCCAACTGTGTTATGACAAGAAATCGGTTCAGCGCTGTCTTACCTGGCAATTAAAAGAAGGCGGTAAAACCCTCCTGAGTGCAGACGGCCGTTACAGTAAAAGACGAGTGATCAGACTTTTTAACTCAATATCAGCCGAACTTCCCCCTGATCTGAAAGAACTGGTGGAAGAAGCACTGAATTAAGACTCAAGCGCCTCAGGATGGTAATCCATGAAATCAATTGTAAAATCAATACTTCTTATACTCGCCGGAGCCCTGGTTGCCGGTGGACTTCTTTACGGATACTCGATCATTATCAAGTCAGCGGGATACAGTGCAGATGATGAAATACTCAGTTTTGTTGAAATAAAACCCGGAGATGCGGTAATCTCCCATATTTCCGGCGAAGTCTATATTATCAGAGAAGAAAAGATACTCAGTCCCCGCCCCGGAGATACAGTAAGGGAGGGAGATGTCATCAAGGTAGTAGATGACTCCTGGTGTCAGGTCCATTTCGTTGGAAAGGCTACCATGAACCTCCGAAGCAATACCCTCCTTAAAATACAGAAACTCCTGACCAGTACAAAAGACATTGATGTGAGAACCGAACTTCTCACGGGTTCCATGATTTATAAAGTTGACCGCTTGAGTGCAACAGATAACCTTGAAGTTCAGGCACAGGAGAAGATCTACCGCGTCGAAGGTACAGAGTTCTATATAGAAGCCTTCACAGACGGCGGAAGCAGGGTCTCTGTCAAGGAAGGCAAGGTGGCAGTTCTTCAGTCTAAAGGAGAGGAGGAACGCCTTCTCAAAACAGTTCCCGGCGGCCAGTCGCTTAACCTGAAGCAATGGGAAAGCGGAACGCCTCTCCCTGAGACAGAGGATCTCAACTCCAAAGACATAAAGATCTTCAAAGAAGAGAGTCCCGTGCTCTTTGATATGAGTGAAAACTCTCTTGTCTACCTTGAAATAACCACCCTTCCTCAAGGGGCACAGCTCTATCTGGATGGACGTCTTAACAGCAGAGGGAATCTCACAGGACTCTTTGCTCCGGATGAAACTCTGAATATTCTTGCCCGTAAGAGAGGATACAGGGATATGAGCATGAAGCTGCGCCCGGGAGAACAGAGCAGCTCAAGGGTTATTCTGAAAATGGAGCCTCTGGGTGTGGAAGAGAGCCTGAAGGAAGAGTCTGAGAATCCTCAGACAGAAACTCTGGAAGAGTTGAAGGTCCGCTTTGAAACAGAATCCGAAACCCTGACTGGCAGTTTCACAAAGCAGATAAGAGAAAGTGAACTGCAGCTGGAAGAGATGAAGAGTCTCAGCCTGAGCCTGCAGAACGATATAAGGAATCTGAAAGGAAATAATTCCGAATTGTCTGATGAGAAAAAAGAACTTGAATCCAAGCTGGAGAAAAGTTTCGAAGAGCAGGAAAAACTGAAACAACTTCTCCTGCAGATCCAGGAATTGTCAACGGATCAATAGATTAATCGGCTGTCCCATCAGAGATTCCAGTGCTTTATTTATAAACTCTTCCCTATCTCCATTTGTCTGCATAAGATCTTCCAACCGCTCCTGTGCTTCCTCAAGACAGAGATTCCCACTTGTACCCGTATAGGTTCTGGAATGGATAGACTCATCGGGATTCTGATCCTCAAGCTTATCCAGTGCCAGCCCCACTTCCCTGTAGGCGTCTCTGAAACTCTTTCCGGAAGCCACAAGATCAAGGGCTACATCGGTGGCATAGATCTCCTTTGAAAATCCTGCACGCAGCTTATCACCGTTAACCTTGAGCTCATTAAAAGTCAGGGTCATCATCTTCAATGAAATGGAAGTGATATCACAACCCTTGAGAAAAGGTTCTTTTGTCTCCTGGAAGTCACGGTTGTAACCGCTGGGCAGGGAGCGCAGAATATTTCTGATCTGTGTTCCGCAGGCACTCACAGTACCGGCCTTTGCCCTCATCAGTTCAAGACCGTCGGGATTCTTTTTCTGAGGCATGATGCTGGACCCTGTACAGAGCTGTGCAGGAAGGCTGAAATAACCGAACTCCGGAAGTGAAAAGAGGATAAGATCCTGAGCAATTTTACTTAAGGTCAGGGTAATCTGATCCAGAATATCAAGAACCATAAGTTCCATCTTCCCTCTGGAGTTATTTACATAAATCACATTGTTCTGAATGCGGGAGAAGCCCATAAGTTCAGTGGTCATCTCTCTGTTAAGAGGGAGGGGCACACCATAACCGGCAGCGGCTCCCAGAGGATTCTGATCAAGAATTTCCCAGGCCGATGAAAGAAGCCTGATGGAGTCGATAAGCTCCTCGGCAAAACCTGCGGCCCAGAGAGCTACGGATGAAGGCATGGCAATCTGCATGTGAGTACGTCCCGGCATGGGAGTCTCTTTATGTTTCTCAGCGAGCTTCAGAATAGCCTGGATCAGATCAGCACACTCACTGATAAGATCGAGGACTTTGGCTCTGCCATAGACACGGACAGCTGTTACAACCTGATCATTACGGCTGCGGCCTGTATGGATTTTCTTTCCCGCATCTCCTGCCAGTTCGACAAGGCGGTTTTCAATGGCCGTATGGCCGTCTTCATCGGAGCGTTTAATTTCAAAGGTGCCCTGTGCATGTTCTTTCAGGATCTGATTCAACCCGTCTTTGAGGGCCTGAAGCTCATCTGCTGTAAGAATATCAATGGACTGAAGCATGGTAGCATGGGCCAGTGAGGCGGCACAGTCTGAGGGGATGAGTTTCTGATCCAGTATATAGTCGATCCCGACTGTAAACTCTTCTATAAGTTCATTTACTTCATAGTCTTTGGCCCATAGCTTGCTCATCTCATCTCTCCTAGAAGGGGAATTTTAGAGCCTATGTTAGCATAAAAAAAAAAGAACCGGAAGTGATCTTCCGGCTCTTCAAATTTATGAACTCGGTAAGCTATGGGACATGGACACCCTCATATGCACCTGCTTCAGGAGCTCCGTCCTGAACACGGTCAGCCATTTTCAAATCGTAGGGAAAGGGCTCACCGGTAACTTCATTTCCATCTGCATCCGTCCACTTAGTTATGATATGGCTCTCTAGTCCAAAACCATACATAAGCTCTCCATTACTGGCGGAATGAAGATTATCATCAGAAGTTTTCCAGATACCATCCGTACCACTGGGGGAAGCCGTATTGAAAACACCGGGAGGTCCCTGAATCGTATCAGGGGGATCAAGATAAATCGGGGACTCAATGATAGAGGCAGTCAAATCATAAGCACCACCTGAATAATCAAAATCAGTGAGTCCTGCAGCTGTATTATTAACAAAAATACTGCTCAGCAAATGAATATCCGAATTGACTCCATAAACAGTCCCGCTGCCGGTTGCAGCATTTGTAGAGAAGCTGCAAAATGTAATTGCAGCATCAGACTCTTCCATGTATATAGCTGAGCCATTTCCGCTTCCACCATTCGCCTGATTCCCTGTGAAAACCATATTAATGCCTACCAGGGAACTGTTTACCTTGTAGATGGCTCCCCCCTCTCCGCTACTGCCATTATTCTGGTCAAAGATTGTGTTGGCAATAAAAAGTTCTCCCCCTTCCTGATAGATTGCTCCACCCTTCATGGCTTGATTACTGCTGAAAATACAGTTATAAACCATCAGCTTTTCTCTACTGATAATTGAACCACCTTCCGGGGATCCTGCATTACCGCCGCTGTTAAAGTTTATATTCCGCAGAAAAATAACTTTATCACTGCCGCTGTCTTTGTCATCAATAATTATATGGGGATCCATACCGTTACCAATGACAGTCAGACCGCCGTCAGAACCCATAAGTTTAAGATCAGAACTGATATAAAGAGACTCAATCAGATTGAGTGTATAACTACCAGAGGGATATACAATTGTATTGACATCTGATTCTGTATTACAGACATGAATAGCCTCTCTGAGGGTCAGATTGTTCCAGATACCGTCATAAAGATCCCCACCGGGATCTGTGACAGTAATTGTCCCTCCTCCAAGAACCGTATAATCTACTTCAACAGGACCCCTGCTCCAGCTCTTTCCGTCATTATCATTATGAAGATTATTGTATAGATCACGAGTCCATACAGAACTGAGAGTCTGCCCCTTATAGGCTACAGTTAGGGGAACTGTGGATGATGGAACAAATAAGCAATCATTTATATAGCTGTAATAATTAAGAAAACGATAATCTGAATTGGAAGATGAATCAGCATATCCCAGGGCATTTATCTCCTTCGCTTTTTCCAAAAGAACAGATCCATCTTGAACATAAAGGGGTACTCCCAGATTATAAGAGCTGAAATTATTATTTTGAAGTAAATCCGGTCTCATTCCACTGCCGTTTTCCAGGAAGCAGATATCCGCCGGCATTCCGGCTGCAACAGAAAAAATATTATTGATAAAGGAGCCGCCGGACTCATTTAATTTGACAGCCATGCCCTGAGTACTTCCCTTGCCTTCAATAAAATTATTGTAATACCAACCACCCGCACCGCTGCCATCGAGCTGCAGGGCAACTCCCGTGCTTGAGAGGGGAGCCTCAAGATTATAAGAACTGATTCGTGAAGAAATAACCCTAGGTTCTCCGTCAGATCCGACATTTAAACCAACAGAATACGTACCGGCATCTCCCAATAATTGAGAGCTGAAGATATAAGGGGAGGCATTATAGACAGAGAGGGCACTGCCATCTGATACTGAGGAGCCTAAGAGGTCTGTATACTGGATAGTGGGAGAGGCTCCATCAAGGATTGTAACAGCCGATGTAAAATTCTCTACACCGCCCATGGCAGAGACACGCACTCCCTCCAGGATTGTATTGGGACCTACGGCAGCACCTTTATAAGTAATTGATCCCTTATGCTCATCGGCAGTCCCGGAACCTCCTCCTGTGAGGATGATATTACACATCGTGCCATTCCTGATATCCGGGTTCTCATACATCCTTAAACTCCAGTCTGTACTGTCATAGCCGCCTCGGATTGAAAGATTATCCTCTATCACAAGATTCGTACTAAGATTGTATGTGCCGATGGCCAGTCTTATCTCTTTAATTCCTTTACTGGCGGCGTCCGAGATTGCCTCTTCTATATCATTGAGAGGATTATTCTGGGAACCTGATGCTCCGGCTGAACCAGTATTTGAAACATGGATATACTTCTGAACTTCAACATTGGTTTTAACTGTATAGATCTTTGTTGTACCATCATCAAAATCGACTCTGAGAGTTCCACCATTTGCAGGATTAAGAAGAGGGGCAGCATCGCTGTTAAGAACAACTCCATTATAACTGACAACAGCCGTCCCGGATGTTACAAAACTGGGGATCAGCGGCTGCACATTTGTTTCAAAAGGAAAATCAAATACAATAGATTCACCATCGATTCTACCATCGACTGTCACCATAAGACCTGCATTCAGACCAGCCTGAAAAGCAAAAGATTTTAAAGACGTTGAATCATTATCCCCATGACCCGCAACAACTGTGTATTGAACCCGGCTGTTATCTGTCTTGATAAGATCATAAAAAACGGGCGCTGAGAAATTCTGCACAGAACTACCGCTCACCTGCCATATACCATCAACCTGCAGTCCCTTGCCAATGAGTTCAAAACTGGGAATCAGAGAGCTGCTGTCTGTACCTGATGATAAATTAAAATAAATTGTAGAGCCTTGTATCTCGGCTTCAAGATCCGACTCAAAACCTGTGTTTATACTGCTGCTGAATAAGAATGAGCTAATGAGCTGATCACCACTATCAGGGTTGAGATCAATAGATGGTTCTTTACAGGAAAGGATGATGAGAAAAATAATTAACAGGGTTGTAGTAATTTTAAGAGTCCTGTTTTTCACTGATAGAACCTCCCTATTAAATCACCTGTAACATCATCTTTCATAGCTGTGAAATAAGTATTTATCACTCCCCTGGATAGAGACTGAACTGAAGGTGCTGAAGGAGAACTATCATTGCCTATTTTCACCCAGGACTCACCATCCCAGTTGAGAACAGTTGTACCGTAGGCAATGGAAGGGCTGTTCTCAAACCAGCAGATATCCAGAGAAGTATAATCAGATTCAGGAATATAAAGAGCTTCTATATAATCAAGATCTGTCCAGACTCCGGCCAGCTCATTGTAATAGAGTGCTTGTATCGTAAAGGTATTCTCATAATTATGATTACTGCTCCGCGTAAAAATGACTGGAGCCTGCTTTTCATTGTCGTAAAACATATCGATTATGATTCTGTCGGCATCTTCAGAAGAAGAACTGCTCTCATAACTGACACCGGTCCAGGCACTGGAACCCTTATCAAATTTAAAAAGATGAATCAGCCCTTCTGCTTCTCCAAAAGTACAGGCTGCAAAAACATTTGCCCCTCCGTCCGAGACAGCTCTGAAACTCTGGGCATGCAGTGATACTCCATAAGCATCCTCAACCATTGAACTGCCCAGGGGCTGCCAGGCAGCACCATCAAAAGCCCAGACCACAGGATTTTTGCTTAGAGATGAATCATCAATCCATGCAGCAAAAAGATAGTTTGAAGATGCCGTGAAGCTATGTAAACCGGCTGCACTGCCGGTATATGGGGTCGCAATTACAGGACCGGACCAGGCAGCAGGAGGGATACAGGACTGGGCTTCAATATTACCTCCGGGCCCGGTTGTCTGATATACAGACCAAATCTGATAATTCCAGATTTGTGAGTCAAAATTTTCAACATTATTAGCCCCTATACCAAAGGGGTTCCAGGTAATTCCATCCACCATATCAAGGGTATACGCGGATAAGTCGTTTATACTATTTCGATAGACAATGTAGGGGCTCACATTATTCAGGAATCCAGTTCTTATGGAAGCAGCCAGGGCTGCTGCCAGAACCGGACTGGAACCCAGATCCTGCCAACCTGGCTGCAGGATCAATTCCACATCAAACTGTTGAATCATACCGGAGTCGGCTGTCAGTGTATAAGTAACAGGATTACTGAAATTGACCTGAGAGCTCCCGCTGCTCTGCTCCACACCTTCCACTTCCACAGAAACTGCATCCGTAGAGAATCGGGGTGCCCATTGAAATCCGGGAATAGAATAATCAGGATATTCGAGGATGATAGTATTTCCATCCTGCTGCCCTGTCACATCAAAGGCAAGACCGGCATTATCATCTATGTACAGATCAAATGAGTAAAACTCCGTATCCAGCAACCCTAGATCCTCCATATCAGAAGGCTGGGAACAGGAAAAGAGAAGAATTATCAGTATGATGCAAAACAGACTAATCCTGGGGGTCATAATAATACTCCACAAGAGGTCCCGCGGGGTAACCGACACGTACGGCGACTGCCTGAATATGGACCGTATTTGCTGCCAGATAGAGAGGTTCTTCATATATTAGTCCATGGATTTCACTGGGTGTTGAATCATCAATTGTATAACGGATGACTGCATTTTCATCTACACAGACAATACTCAGCATTTTTCCCGGCCTATCATCTCCCGGTTCAGATTCTACAAATTCCGGAAGCTGTATAAAAAAAGGATAGCGCTCGGAGCAGGAAATGAAAAATGACAATATTAACAGAACGGCTGCCGCTCTTATAAATGTATTGTTCTGTCTTGGCACCTGATCCTCCGGGAACATTTTTTAAATTTATCGGCTAGACCCCTTTTTAAGTGAAGTAGTAAAGCCGGTTGATATAAAAAGAGGCAGGAATACCTAACTTTTATTATAATGTAATTAAGGGGATCTATCAGGGCATATTTAAAGATTTCCCAAAAGAATCTGGAGATTCTGCAGAAACAGCTGGTCAACTTTTACTCATTCTTTTGAGTATTTCGGCAGATAATAAGATGAGAGGAAGGACCCTGTGTTTGAAATCAGGCTTCCCTCAATCCCCAGGAAGTGAGAAGGGCATGCCTCAGAATTTGTTACCCTATTTCAAGAAGAACCTGAAAAATCTGGAGACTCTGATTTCCCAGACGGAATCTATGATCCGGCAGTCAGCCACACAGCGCGGCAGAACCGGCAGCGGGCTGATCCACGCATTCTCCGAACTCCACTACCTTGCAGGTTTTTTAAACCTGATAAGCCTCAGCCGACTGAGTTTTCTGGGCGGATTATACCTGACCAGCAAGGCTTCCGGTTCAAGACGCCTGTCAGGAAGAGAAAAGTCTCTTCTTCTGACACTCATGAAACAGATCCGTCAAATCTATGACAGCATCACTATGGCAGAAGACTATGGAAGCTTCATAACTCCTTCCCAGGTAATGATATATCCATCTGTCGAAAGAATAAATGAAGAATCTCTAAAATGGATAATCAAGCGTTTTGCCAGAGAGGGTGTCAGCCTTCCTGCACGTTTCCCCCTCCGGGCAGTATCCATGGAACGTACCCGGACAGGTGACTGGGATCTGAAGGTTCCGGACCCCGTCTTTCATCAGGCAGGCAGGGGAGAATACCTCTCAATCGCCTATATAGATTTAGCAAAATGGGAAAATCCCCTATCCCTTGTCGACAGCCTGAGAACCTGGAAACAGGAGGGAAGTCTTCAGTTTCACGGGCCTCTGGAACTCCCTTTGGAGGAAGAAGCCGATGCACCGACTCTTCCCTATTATTTTATAATCAAAAGCAGGGTTGAACCGGAACGGTTCTGGGAGAAAAACAGGATTCCTGTTCGACTTCTCTCCACTCTTTCCGGCCCTGATCAGAAGATAAAACTGGTTCGAAATGCCGAACCTGACGATAAAAAACTGGATTTTGACCCTGAAGAAACAAAAAATCTGGAAGATCAGACACTCTTTTTTGATCCTGAATCTGTTGCAGAAAGCGAATTTCCTGTAGCAGAAAAAAAGATAACTCATCCTGAAGAGGAAGATCTGGATCAGCTGGATGAAGAGAACTCCGAATTTAATCGCAGGGGCAAGGCTGAACCGGGAACAACCATCAAATATCCCATCGGGATAAAGATGAGTATTATTACCTCACTGATCATTATAATTGCCCTCACAGGTATGATCATGCTGGCTACCTATTTCTTTCTTCAGGACAGTCAGGTCAGAGTGGAAGAGAGTAACCTTAAGATATCTGAGACAATCGCGGCACAGGTTGAAGAGAGTCTTCTGGCTATCGGCAACAGCGCCTCACTCCTTCTTCTGGGAGTAGGAGACGAGGATTCTGTCAGTCAGAGGAACTTTAAAAGCTACTATTTCAGAAGTGAAAGAAATATCCTCTTTGCCGGAATAACCGAAGAAGGCCGGCTCTTCTACAATGAAAGCCTTCTGGCGGAACTGGATGTATCTGAATCCTTTATTCAGGGAGTCATAGACGACCACAGTGAACAGATCCGTCTTGCTAAGGGCGGAACTGCCTCAGTATTCAACGTATCCACCTACTTCGGCATACCCGTTTTGGGAATCACAATTCCCTACAAACAGGAACAGGGAATTAAAACCCTCTTTATACTGACGGATATAAGGGACAACCTTCAGAAAGCCGTACAGTCCAGAGGAATCACAAGCACTTTCATAGTAGATTCCACAGGAAACCTGATAGCTCATCCTGATAAGACTATTGTCACATCGGGAGTGAACCTGGGAGACCTGACCATTGTAAAAGAACTCTTCTCTTCGGCTGTAAACACAGGACAGATCCGCTATGAGCAGGAAGATAAAGAGGTCTTTTTCGGATCGTACAAAAAAATCAGCTTTGGACGCCTGGGTGTTATTACAACGGTACCCGAGGAACTTGCCTTTGAAGCTATATACAGAATTCAGCGGCGGAACATACTTCTGATGATCATGTTTGTAGCCCTGGCTATTCTGATCATCTACTACTACTCAAAATCCCTTTCCGGTCCCATCAGGAAACTTGTGGGTGCAACACAGGCCATTGAAGCGGGGAATTACACACTGGATCTCAAACCCAAGAGCCAGGACGAAGTGGGAGTTTTGACCAGAGCCTTCCTCAACATGGGAATGGGTCTGGAAGAGAAAGAAAGAATCAAAGATGCCTTTGGACGCTTTGTAAACAAAGAGGTAGCCGAACTTGCCGAAAAGGGAGAGATTCAGCTCGGAGGTGAGATCAAGAATGCCACTATATTCTTCTCGGATATCCGCTCCTTTACGGCAATATCTGAACAGCTGACTCCTGAAGAGGTTGTAATCTTCCTCAATGAATATATGACCCTTATGGTAGACTGTGTGAATCAGACGAAGGGTGCTGTAGATAAGTATATAGGTGACGCAATCATGGCCATCTGGGGTGCTCCCATCTCCCACGGAAACGATGCGGAAAATGCCGTAAACGGTGCACTTCTCATGCGTACAGCTCTTAGAAAGTTTAACCAGGACCGCGGCGGAGACCGTAAACCAATTATCAAGATCGGATGCGGACTGAACAGCGGTGAAGTTCTGGCTGGACAGATAGGGTCAAACTACCGGATGGAATACACGGTTATCGGAGATGCTGTAAACCTTGCATCCCGTATCGAAGCTTTGAATAAGCCCATGGGCTCGGATGTACTGATTTCACAGGGTACTGCGGATATCGTAGAGGGTATTTTCGATCTGGTTCCCATGAATAAAATCATGGTTAAAGGAAAATCCGAACCCCAGCAGATCTATGCGGTGCTGGGACGAATGGATAATCCGGACAGACCAAGATCCATGAAGGAACTGAGAGAGAAGGTCGGCATAACAGGCGACTTTGACAATATTGCTGATGTAAACATGGAGAAAGAAGAAGTCAAATATGAGATCATTGATTAAAGACATCTTTCTCAGTATTTTCCTCCTCTCTATTTTCGCCGGGGCCGGTTATTTGTTCTACGAAGACCTCCATGGCGAGATAGGCAATGAGGGTGGAGAGGTGATCGGAGAGATCACCTTTATTGAAAACGGAGCTCAGAGAAAGTTTTCGGGACGCGCCGTCTGGGGTGAGCTTGAGACCAGTGCTCCTGTTTATAACTATGACAGCCTGAGAACAATTGATAATGCCGGTGCCATAATAAAACTGATTGACGGCACAGAAATAACTCTGGCGTCAAACACTTATATTGTTCTTGAGTGGGGAGAAGAAGCCAGAAGCATTGAATTTCTGGGCGGAAATATCTCTGCAGCCGCAAGCGGTAGTGATTCGGACCTCCAGATTAAATCCGAAGATACAGTTATTGCCCTGAATCGAGCCAGTGTAACCCTGAACAAACAGGATGGAGAAGATATCAATCTCTCTGTTGATGAAGGTACTATCGATATTACCAAAGATGGTAAGACAACTAATATAGAAGAGAACTACAGAGCCAGCATCAGTGATGAAATCATAGTGGAACAGGAAGCGGTTAAACTTAAATATCCCTCCAACAACCGTCTTATAGTCACGACATCGGCAGCGGTCCCCATGGAATTCTCATGGGAATCCATTCTACCTCTGAATAATCCCCGTCTTGAGATTGGAGAATACAAGGATTTTTTCAGATTTACAGATTATGAACTGGGACGAAACACCGAGCTCTATTCCATGAACTCCATTCCCGGAACCTATTACTGGCGGATCAGCGGAGAGTTTACTGACGGTACCGAGTATCACAGCCCTCCCAACCGGGTTGTAATTATCAGAGACAATGCTCCCGACCAGCAGGTTCCCTATGTGGATGAGGTTTTTGAATACCGCAACACAGCCCCTGACCTGGCCTTCTCATGGGAAGCATCAACCCTGGCCAACGGCTCCCGGCTGCAGATCGCCACAGACAACGGATTCAACAGCCTTGTGAGCAATACATCTGGTCCGAATAATTTCAGCACCATCAGCAGCCTGACGGAGGGGAGCTACTTCTGGAGGGTCATTCCCCAATATACCGCTGCCGATCTGGTAGCCTATTCAAGCCCGGAAGTCAGGCGATTCTTTATTGAAAAGAATGATAGTCAGGATCCGGCACAGCTGATTCTTCCCCTTGCGGATGAAACGGTTAATCCTCTTAAAGTCAAAGAGGGACTCAGATTCAGCTGGAAGGCGGACAGGGAGATCGGTACTTATCATATCCTTATCTCAAAAGACAGGGAGATGAATGCCCCACTCACGGACCAATGGCTCAGCAGAAACTCCTATCTGATGGAGGATCTTCCCCCTCAGGGAGACTACTACTGGATGATTGAAGGACTGGACCGGGAGAATAAAGCCGTTCCTCCTTCTGAATTCAGGAAGTTTACGGTTATGGAAGCAGTACTTTCCATCGATCCTGTCAAACCCGCAGCCGAAAGCCTCAGCATTGTTGAGAGCTTTGATAATATCCACTTCGCCTGGGAAAGTACTCTGGACGGCCCCTATAAAGTGGAAGTTTTTAGAAAAAGCGGCGGAGGTCTGCCCCTCGTAACACAGGTTACCAATTCAACATCCATAAATATTGTTCTGCCGGGTGCCGGAGAGTATTACTGGCAGGTAACTGTTCTGGATGAAAATGAAAATATAGTCCTGTTAAGCAGTCAGACTGATTTTGAAATGGTTCAGAGGCTGAGTCCTCCTCGTATCACAGGCCCGAATGAGACTGAAGTACTCTCTCTCCTTGGTTCTACTCCTCTTGATATCCGATGGCAGCCTGTAGCCGGCGCATCCTACTATACGGCAGATCTGATTCCCGGAAATGCTGCCTACCCCTCCATGGAACGGGAATCCTCAGCTGAAACCGGGTGGAGTATTATAGAGAAGCGGAATCTGCGTGCCGGAGGATATACCCTTCATGTCCAGGCTCATACCCCTCTCGATGGCGGAATTACAAACAGCAGCCGGAGTGCCATCCGTTCATTCAACCTGGACCAGGTCCAGGATTACGGAGCTCCCCGCCTGACCTATCCGGCCAACGAACAGAGTATCTCCCGTCTGAATATAATAGACAACAAACCCTCTTTCAGATGGGTACAGACTCCCCCATTGGCCAGACAGAGAATAAGGCTCTCTAAAGATCCTAACTTCAGCACACTCATACTGGATGAAGAACTGAGAACTCTCAACAGAGCCATCCCGGATCTGGATCAGGGAAGCTATTATCTGCAGCTTATGGCAAAAGATGAGAAGGGCAATAAATCACCTGACTCCACAATCTACTCCTTTTCCGTCAGCCCAGTACCTCCCCTGCCCGGAGTACAGAGTTTTGAACCCCTGGCTGAACAGATTATTGACATGGAGACAAGGGATGATCTGAAATTCAGCTGGTCATCCATCCCCAAGACTACATATTACAGAGTAGCTCTTTATCCGGAAGCTTCGGCAAAAGCCATATTCAAGGAAGAAAAATGGAGCAGAACGCAGTATAATTTTACTAAGCTGGAAGATCTGAATATCGGGCGGTTCCGCTTTGAAGTTCAGGCCGTGAGAGAGATGGATGGAAAGATTTTCCAGGAAAGTTCTGTTCTCGGCGTCCCTTTTGAACTGACACTTCCGGAGATAGCGGAGATACCTGATATACTTTCACCGGAGCTGCAGTATGCGCGTTAATTTTAAAGTTTTTTTCCTCCTGATACTCCTTCTCACTGCCTGGAATCTGCCGGCAGAGACAAAACTGGTTGAACAGTATATATCCTGGGGCGCCATTGAGGGTGCCTGGGGTTATGAAGTTATTATCAGGCAGGGAGAAGAAGAGATAGTAAGGACCCAGATTAGAGAGGCTGAATATACCTTCTCTCTTCTTCCGGGTGAATATGAGATTCAGATTGCCGTTCTTAATAAATTCAAGAACACCGTAAACTCCACGGATTGGCAGCCCCTTGTAATAAGGGAGGCCCTGCAGCCGGTGATAAGGGATTTCACACCCCGGGAATACTTCCTTAGATCCGAAGGTGATCTGCTGCTTACAGCCCAGGTATATCAGGCTGTGGAGGACAGTCAGTTCTTCCTTATTGATGAAGAAAAAAACAGGACTGCCGGAAAGATAACATCCCTTGAAGGGGAGACAGTTGAGCTTCATTTTGACCTGAACACCCTGACAGCGGGAAACTACATGCTCTACATCCTGAATCCTTCGGGACTTGAAGACCTTGGCGAAGCCACTCCCCTTACTCTTCACCCTGTTATCAAACCTGAAATAAAAGATGTCAGCCTGCGGGATATTCAACAGCAGCAGGTATATAACGATATTGAAGTCAGGGGTAAAAACTTTGAAAAAACAATTGAAGTACGGATAACCCGTCAGGGCCAGGAATTCACACCTTATGAAGTAAAATGGCAATCCGGGGAACTTCTTCTTATTTCGCTGATCACAGGAAACAGACCACCAGGGCGCTACTCCCTTGAACTAATTAACCCTTCGGGAGAATCGGATCTGAAAAAGAACGCCTTTTTCATGGAAGAAGCACCTGAGATGATTGAAATCCGTCATACGCCGCCCTCTGATACCTTCAGTGTTCTGGGAGGATATAATTTTGCTGTCAGCCTGGATCAGAGCCACGGTGATTCTGACCCTATACCATTTGGACTCCTCCTTAAAGCCCGGCATGAGCTGGTAAACTCCAGATTCTGGAAAGCCACCGGCCTCCGCCCTCTGGGTGTGGAACTGGCTGTAAACAGCTCACACCTGGACTATAAAAATGCCCCCTTTGTATACTCCGAGTTATTCACCGGCTTCTTTATGTACTATCAGGTAAAGCTGACAAAGGGCTGGTCTCTCATACCCCGCCTGGGCATGGGAGTCAGCTATCTATGGGTCAATGAAGATGGGATATTCGGTGAACCGATTCAGGGTGATACAGGAATATCCTTCGGTGGTGGAAGCAGTCTGCAGAAAATATGGCAGTCCGGAGTTTTAATAGAAAGCGGATTTGATTTTAGATTCACATCTTACACAGGCGGCTCTTTTTTCTCCATGTACCCCTGGATTGCAGGAGGCTACAGATTTTGAAAAAAGTAATCATACTGCTGCTGTGCAGCTTTGTATTTAATATAACCATTCTCACGGCTCAGGAAACCCCGGTTCCACCATCAGAAGCGGACTCTGGAGAATCTGAAGATCCGGAACTGGAAGCCTACAAAAAGGAGCAGCAGGCATATTTTAATACCGGATTTGAACTCTATATTCATTATCCCATAAGCATGCACTTCCCGGGCTGGAGTTATCCGGAAGTGAATTACGATCTGTGGATAATGGAGTTTCAGCTTCCCGGTCCCAATGTCAGCTGGGGAGGCCTGGGCGCAGGGTTCGAAATTGACTTTGGCAGCCGCAAAAAGATACTTAGAAATATGGGAATTGGAAATCTGACAGAGATCAGTATTCTCAGCTCATTCAATATGATGGATGGAGTTAAGCTCGGTCTGTTGTTGAACTACCCGTACATCTACTACTCAACAAAGAGGGAGAAGGGATTGAACTTCACTTTCAGAGCTGGAGTCGGTTTGGGAATAGCAATAGACTCGGAAGAGCTCTTTGCCTACCCTGAGGAAAAAGACCACCCCTTCGGAGCAGTCTATGCCCTTGAAGGAGCGCTTGTATTTCCTGTAGGACGATTCCGTTTTCAGACTGGTGCGGCTTACCGTTTTCTGGCGATCAACAGCAAGAATATCCATATGTTTACCCCCTTGTTCAGGGCGGGTTACAGATTCTAGGAAAGCCTCAGAAAGGGTCAGTGCCTATCGCGATAATCCATCAGCATTCTGCCGGCAATACTCCCGGTTGACGGAATCTCGGGCATAGTCTCTCTGGTAAACCATTTAGCATCATCGATTTCTTTGCCGTCAGGGATTGGTACGGCATCCGGATCGGTACATTCGGCCGTGAATGCCAGCATCAGAGAGTGCGGCATGGGCCAGGACTGGGAATCAAAAAAGCGTAGATTCTCCACCTCAAGCCCCACTTCCTCCATGACTTCCCTGCGGACTGTCTGTTCCAGGTTTTCTCCTGGATCCACAAATCCGGCTACATGAGAATAGAGACCTTCGGGAAAGTTCACATTATGAGCCAGAAGGATCTCATCTCCCCTGGTAATTCTTGTTATAACAGCCGGTGCTATTACCGGATACCAGGCTTCTTTACAATCAGGACAGTGATATGCATTCTCTGTTTCAGACTTTACTGTCCGGGCAGCGCAGGCTCCGCAGAAACGATGTGTCCTGCTCCATTCAAGAAGCTGTTTTGCCTGGCTCAAAGGGAACTGTCTCTCCCCGTCCATGGCTCTGAAGACAGTAATAAATTCGGTCCATTCCAGGGCTGATGGAAGATCTATTTTTTCCTTGAACGACAGTACAGTACAGTTTTTACAATCCACTGTACCTATAAAAAGCTTATCCGCTGCTTTATCAGTTGTGTCATTAATCTCAGGAGATGAATCCAGAAAGGGAATTCCCCTCTGATTCACAGCAATACTTCGCTCATTTTCGGAAAATATGATATAACAGCCAAAACCGGAAGTCTCCGCTGACTCTAAACCGGGAATAAATTTCATTTTAGGACTCCATGTACTAAACTTGTATAATATAGAAGGCATCTAGCCAAGAGGTAGAAATGTGGCAGAAACTCTGCTGGTAGGAAATATCATACAGGAGAACCTGGAAAAGACATACGACCGTGCCAGACGGATAGAGATAGACAAGAAAAGCAAAATTATTGTCCTGAGCGATTTCCATCTGGGAAGCGGCAGACACCGTGACGAATTTAAAAAGAATGCACAGCTGGTAATGACTGTATTGAGGGAGTGGTATCTCCCCCGGGGTTATACCCTGATCCTGAACGGTGACATAGAAGAACTGCACAGATTGAGACTTCACACCATAAGTCAGGCCTGGGAAGAGTTATACATCCTTTTTCTTGAATTCAAAAATGGCCCGGGTCTTTATAAGATTCAGGGTAATCATGACAGCGGCCCTTCCTTTGCCTGGAAAACAGGACGGAGTGCTGCGGAACTGGAAGTAAACAGTGAAATTCTCCCTTCAGTGATCCTGGAATACGAAGAAGAGGAGATACTTGTACTCCACGGACATCAGGCCTCTCTCTACAATTCCCCCATGAAACACAGGATTAATCAATTTTTCCTCCGCTATCTGGCCCACCCTCTTCATATCAATAATATCAAGAGAGATTTTCTGAGCGATAAACCCCTGAAGGCGGAACAGAGGATTTTTGAATTTGCCAGGAAAAAAGGTATTGTTGCTATGGCCGGACATACACACCGGGCCCTGTTTGAAGGCCATTCAGAAGAGGAATATCTGAAGATCCGGATAGACAAGATGATCCGTGAATATATGCTGCAGAAAGAGCCTGTGGATGAAGAGCTGGTAAATGCAATCCGCAACACCGCCGTAATTCTTCAGCAGCTCCTTGAAAATGAAGACTATAAAAGCAGAGGCAGCATTTATGATCCCCTCTCCATAGCCTGCCTTTTTAATTCGGGCACCGTTATCCACAGATTCGGAGCCACCTGCCTTGAGATTGACCGGGGAAGAATCTATCTGAATGCCTGGTTTGACAAGAATAATCCCCAAAGCCGGATTTTTCTCTATGACCCCAACTACAAACCAATAAAGGAGGCTACCTGGATTCAAAAATATACTCTGAAATCGGACGATCTGGACTATATATTCACAAGACTCAACCTGCTTAATGATAAGAAATAAAGAAAGAGTCTGAAAAGCATTGCAGAATCTCCGGTTTTAATTTAATTATTAAGACAGGTTCCAAAGATGAAAGTATGCAAACAATAGAGAATCAAGCATTTAAGACATCCATTGCAGAAGACCTGCAGGATCTGCTGTCCATATCTACAGGACTCAGTGAATACAGGGCTGAAGAAGTCAACAGACCCCTGCTGGGGCGCCTGTATCTGGAATCCTCACGCTGTGAGGAACTTCTGGATGCCTACGGGGCTCAGCATAATGACCAATGGAGTCCTTTAAGAAAAATCACCGCTGTTATCAAGGCCTTCTCAAAGGTAGGCTACAGCCTTCTTCATATAAAAAACGCAGCCCCCTCTTACAATCTTGTTCAGCTGGATGAGAACTTTGCTGATGCTACAGATCGTATGATCGCATCAATTTTCAGCATACTGATGAAATCCTGTAAAGAGATATGCCGGCTGAATGAAAGCCTGGATATCAATCATGATCTTAAACCAATGAGCTCATACCGCTTCGGTGAAAATGAAGTTCTGGGACGTCTGCATTCAGACAGAATCAGAAAGGCATCTGAATACCCCGGTAAAACCGCAGTTTATCTGGCAACTTCATTTCTGAATCTTGCAGAAGAGAGTATCATGCTTAAAATCTACAAGAAGCTGAATGAGGAAGAGTACAGTGCGGCCATTCCCGAAGAGGTTTCCGAAGAGAAACTGAGACTTCTTGAAAATAAGTTTCATAATCTGCAATCCCTTTATGACACATACCTTTCGGGTTCCGATGTAGCCCAGAAAGATCCCAGCCTCCCCGTACTTCGAGGACATATATCCGTGGTCTACCACCTGCTGGAATGCGCCACAAACATGACCCATTACTATGAAAGACACAGCCTGTATTTTCATGAAAAGACAGTGCTCACTGCTCCGGTACAGGATAAGGAGCTGCTCACACATCTGATGCAGTACTTCATCTCCTTTCCAGAGCGTTATATTCTTGCTTCACAGAAACTATGTAAGGAAATTCTGAAGCATTACGCCGAGATGGGAGAGATCAAAGTTCCCATCCCCAATTACAGAGGATTCCATGTGCGGCCCTCTACTCTGATAGCAAAGATTGTTGTTCATTACGGAAGTGATGTGACCATGATGCTGGGAAATAATGAGTATAACGCCTCCATGCCTCTGGAACTGTTCAGAGCCAATGAGGAGATCAATCAGGTCAAACGGAAGAGTGTTTCCCAGTGCCTGGTAACCCATAAACTGATTGCCCAGGATATTTCGGCACAGTATGATGTTCCCCTGATGAAAAAGATTCTGAGAATCGTATTTCTGGATCTTCTGGAAAAACAGAAAATAATGATCTACGACAATAACTTTTCATTTGAGGACCTGACTCCATTGGAGAATGAGACTCTTGGTGAGTTTTCCAAGAGAGGAATTGCTCTCTATCTGGCTATGGGTAAAATCGATATTGTCAGTGATACGACGGTCAGCTTCAAGGGAGACAAAAGAGTCCTTCAGGATCTTGAGACCCTGGCCAACCACGGCTACGGAGAGGACAAGTTCGGAAACAACATCGTCCTCCCCCCCACTCTTTCCTATCTTAGACGCTGATTCATTCAGGCCGGGATTTCTCCCAGACGCCGTCTATAATCAAGAATTAAATTTCTGTTTTAAAAACCAGCTGATCCCCTTCTTTTCTGCAATACACCGTATCCCCTTCAAGAAAAGTTCCTTTAAGCAGCTCCTTTGAAAGAGGATTTTGAATCAGATTCTGAACGGCTCTTCTTAAGGGACGGGCTCCGAAGGCAGGATCAAATCCCTCTTCCGCCAGCCAGTCCAGGGCATCATCACTGATATCAAATTTCATCTTCTTCTCTTTCAGACGCTCAGTGAGCTGAGCAGTCAGGAGACGTACGATTCCTCTGATATGCTCTTTCTGCAAGCTGTTAAATGTAATAATATCATCAATTCTGTTCAGGAACTCGGGCTTGAAAGTCCGTTTCAAAAGATCCTGGAGCAATTTGTTTGTTTCGGTTCCTGTCCCCTTCTCCATAATTATTTCAGAACCCAGGTTGCTGGTCATGATAATGATGGCATTCCTGAAATCGACAACCCTGCCCTGGCTGTCTGTCAGGCGTCCGTCATCAAGAAGCTGCAAAAGAATATTGAATACATCGGGATGTGCCTTCTCAATCTCGTCAAAAAGTACGACTGAATAGGGACGGCGGCGTACGGCTTCGGTAAGCTGTCCCCCTTCCTCATAACCCACATATCCCGGAGGAGCTCCTACCAGGCGGGAGACGGAGAACTTCTCCATATACTCACTCATATCTAACCTGGTCAGAGACTTTTCATCATTGAAAAGAAAATCTGCCAAAGTCTTGGCCAGCTCTGTTTTTCCCACTCCTGTGGGTCCTAGAAAGATAAATGACCCCAAGGGCCTGCCCAGGTCGGAGAGGCCGCTCTTGTTCCTCCTGATAGCATCAGAGACAGTCTGTACGGCTGACTCCTGTCCAATCACACGTTTTGAGAGGATCTCTTCAAGAACCAGGTATTTTTCCTTCTCAGAGGAGAGCATCTTGTCCACAGGAATACCGGTCCATGTGGAGACTACCCTGGCGATATCCTCTTCACGGACTTCTTCTCTCAGCAGACTTTTTTCTCCCTGAATTCGCTGAAGCTCCATAGAAGCGGCAGCCAGTTCGGTCTGAGCCTGGGGAATGGCACCGTGCTTGATTTCTGCTGCTCCCGCCAGATTACCTTCTCTCTCATACTGGGCTTCCTGACGCTTCAGATCTTCCAGTTTTGAGTTGATGTCACGTATACCGGAAATAACTCCCTTCTCATTCTGCCACTGCAGATGGAGAGCATCTCTGTCTACCTGGAGATTACTCAAAGTCTTCTGAATGACTGCCAGCCTCTCCTTAGATGCCGCATCGGGCTCAGAGGAGAGGGACTGCTTCTCGATTTCCAGCTGCAGTATCTTCCGCTGCAGACGGTCCAGCTCCAGGGGCTGACTCTCAATTTCCATCTTCAGACGGCTGGCGGCTTCATCAACCAGGTCAATGGCCTTGTCCGGGAGAAAACGTGAAGTTATATAGCGGTCTGATAGAACAGCTGCTGAGATCAGGGCTTCATCCCTGATACGTACACCGTGGTGTACCTCATACCGTTCCTTGATTCCACGCAGAATTGTAATAGAATCTTCAACACTTGGTTCCGCGGTATAGACCTGCTGAAAGCGTCTTTCAAACGCCGGATCTTTCTCGATATGCTTTCGGTATTCATCCAGGGTGGTTGCCCCCACGGTCCGTAGCTCTCCTCTGGCCAGTGCGGGTTTCAGAAGATTGGATGCATCCGTAGACCCCTCGGCGGCGCCAGCCCCCATAAGGGAGTGAAGTTCATCTATAAAGAGAATAATTTGTCCGTTGGCATCGGTGATCTCCTTAATAACGGCCTTTAGGCGCTCTTCAAATTCCCCGCGGAATTTCGCACCTGCAACAAGGGAGCCGAGATCCAGGGCCAGAAGCTTTTTATCCTTGAGTGAATCGGGAACATCCCCCTCCACAATACGCAGGGCAAGGCCTTCAGCTATGGCGGTCTTACCAACACCGGGCTCCCCGATCAGTACGGGATTGTTCTTAGTACGGCGGCAGAGAACCTGCATTACACGGCGAATCTCCTCATCCCGGCCGATAACAGGATCAAGTTTGTCCTGTCTGGCGAGGGCAGTCAGATCCCGGCAGTAGCGGTCCAGTACCTGGTACTGGGTTTCAGGATTCTCTGAGGTAACCCGATGGGACCCCCGTATGGAGACAAGAGCCTGCAGAACCGCATCTTTACTGACTCCGTGGCGCTGCAGCATTTTACTGCCGATCCCCTTTGAAACAGAGAGAGCCAGAAGCAGATGCTCAGTGGAGATAAACTCATCCTTTAAATTGCCGGCTTCCTGTTCCGCCTGCATGAAGATCTTTCTTAATGCAGGAGCGGCCGAACTTTCCATGGTATCACCATAGGCTCTTGGTTTTGACTGGAGCGCTGAGACCAGTTCATCCTGAAGGGATTCCTTGTGAATACCCAGGCGGTCCATAAGAGGCGGAATGACTCCGTCTACCTGCTCCATCAGTGCCAGGAGCAGATGTTCCTCATCGATAAGAGTGTGATTGTATTTCTGAGCCAGACGGGAAGCTTCTGAAATTGCTTCCTGAGCTTTTACTGTAAAATTCTGGGGGGCCATATTTTCCTCCGTCAGGAATTATAGATAGTATAGCTTTAAAATACTGCCGGAAGAGCGCCGGGTCAAATAAGAAGAACGATTTCATTGGAAAGGAGAGAAAAAAAGGAGTACATTTGCATTATTCCCCCTCCACTGTCCCGGTAGGAAGCAGTGAGAAACAAGGACTAAAAAATGGTACAGGAAATTTGCCTTTTAAGAGGTTTTACAAAAGAACAGGCGGCTCAGGCCCTGGAAATAATATCTGCCGAGGGTGGAGAGTTTCAAACAAGCTTTGCTCCCATGACCGATGAGATGACAAAAATGAAGATGGAAGCACTGCTGGAATCTCTTTTTGAGGGGAAAACAGTTGGCGGCAATCCCCTTCGCGAAGGGCACAGAGTTGTAATTATGGGAGTCGCCGCCAAACCAAGGGCTATCTCTATAATGCGGGCAGTAAAATCAATCTCTGCAGAACCCCAGGACATTGTTTTTGCAATGGTGACTCAGACATCACTGAAGTGGACACTCCAGGAGTACATCAATCATGTGTCTGAGGAACATGAGTATATGAAGACTCATAATCCGGCGGAAGACCCGGATATGAAAAAAATCTGACTTACTTCCACTCGGGAACTATGACCTTCAATACAGAAATGCCGTCCATATCAGCAACATAGGCATATGAGCCTGACGGGGCGGCATCCACAGCAAAAACATCTTCACAGAGAGACACTTTCAGAGGCTGCAGCGCATCATCAATCCTATACACTGACAGTCCCATAATTCCCTCTGACAGATAGAATAGATCACCCTTATACTGCATGCTTTCAGCATCATTACTGGAAATCACAGCCTTGATAACAGGATGTTCAGGATTCCTGATATCCAGCAATGTGACACCCTTTTTATGGAGAACGTAAAGAATATCGCCCCTGATCATCAGCTGCCTGATTCCCAGGTACTCTGTAAAACGCTCAGTTTCCATAAACTGATCATCCAGCTTCTCAGCCAGAATAAGACCATCTTTATTATCACCCAGAAACAGACTTGTTCCATAGAATGCCGCATCCCGGGGATCTGTTGAATAGAAGCGTGAAGCATATGTCAGATTATGACTGCCCCCTGTATCTTCATCAAGAAAGATCAGCCCTTCACCCGATGAGATAACAGCAAGCTGTGAACCGTAGGGAATAATCCGTCTGGCACGGCCGGTAACAGGGTGAACCAGCATGGGTTCGGGGGATGAATCGGAGAGCCTGAAGAGTTTAACTCCTCCCGGGCCGTCTGCCACATAAAGGACATCATCCTTTATGAGAATATCCTCTGCAAAATCTGTATCAAAACGTCTGAGGAGACTCGTCTCATTCATATTGGCCGGACTGCCTGCCTGATATACTGAAACTCCGCCCTGCCTGTCAGTAACCCAGAGCCTTTGGCCATCTGCAATGACACCGTAAGCCTTACCGGGAGTAACCCAGTTGTGCTGTACAAAGGACTGACCGAAAAGGTATGTCCGGACAACCTTCAGACCGCCGATATCCGCAAGAAGTGCATAATCATCGGCCATGGCCAGAGCCTTGACCTCAGTACCGCCGAAGATACCGAAATTCCGGGGATCTTCAGGACGGCTCACATCAACTGCCTTCATTCCGCCCTTTCCATCAGCAATCATGGCATAGTCTTCCCATAGACGGATCATGCGGGCATCACGGCTGGCAAAACGGCTCAGCTCATTCCATTCAGATTCCGATCTCTTTTCATAGATAATCATCCCTTCAGAACCGCAGGCCAGATAGATAAGACCATCCTTTACAAGAATGTCATGAACAGGAAATTCATCGATTGTATTAACAAGCCTGGGACTGTAGGGGTTGGAAATATCCACAAGGACCATTCCGTCATCACCCATTGCACCATAGAGATAGGAATCCTGCAGATCCAGCTGTGTAATTTTCAAATCACGCATGGTACTGAGACGCTGAGGATTCTGTCTGTCTGAAATATCAAAGATCTGAAGTCCAAGCTGGCTGTCTGCCAGAAATACAAAATTGTCTCTTCCTGCTACCGAAAGAGCCCCCGGTGTTACACGGGACATTACAGTATAGGGTCTGGTGGGCTCTTCAATATTTACAACCTGAAAGCCCTCATCCCCGGAAGCCAGATATACATATTCCTCACCCAGATAGACATCTTTGACTCCCTTCTGATCAAGGAATCCGATGCTCTCAGGCTTCTGAGGAATTGAAATATCCATGATATGAAAACCGCCGTCACCGGCAGCGATATAGGCATAGTCACCCTGCACCGAGATCTTCTCGGGAATAATCTGTCTATAGTGGGAGGAGAGAGTAATCTTCTCTGAGGGAGATTCCACACTGGCTGCGGGTACGGCATAACTCAAAGGTCCTGAAACCGCAGCAGGTTCTATACGGTAGAAATAGCTCACTCCATAGGTGGCTGTTGCATCGATATATTCCTGACCCCTGTGATTATCCACCAGGAGGGAAAACTTTTCCTCATCCTCTGTTCGTCTCCAGATTCTGAAAGAGTCGGCAGCAGAAATGGAATTCCAGCTCAGCCTGACCTGTTCAAATCCCCCCTCGGCTTTCAAATCCAATGTGCCGGGAGCAAGAGGTACAGCCTCACTCACTTCTGACCAGAAACGTCCCTCTTCAGTCAGAATCTCAAGTTTTGCCCTGTAGAGTCTTCCATTGACAGTTCTGTCGAGAACAAGGGGAGGTTTAATATTAGTGAAGCTGGCGACAGGATTCTTATCGGGTTCTACACCCGGATTATTATTAAGATAGAGGTTCTGCTCGAGAGCACCGCTGACTTCTTCCCATGAGAATACAAGACGTCCATCCTGAGGCTCCATGGCAAAGCTCGGAATATCTCCGCTTCCGGGAACAAGACGGATCACCACTGTTTCCTGAGAATCATTATTCCCCCGGGCCTCCAGCTGGAGCATCTGCTCACCCATCCGGTCTTTCATATTCAGGGCCATATTAAAGCTTCCGTCACTTTCCACACGGATCGAACCGCTTAATGCCTCATTACCCAGTTCACGATCCTGGGGAACAAGCCTGTAGGTCAGAGACTGAATACCCTCCAGCCCGGCAATTCCTTTATAAGGATCGATCAGCTGACCTTTAACAGCCAATAGAGCTCCGTAGCTTCTCTCTGCAGTTTCAACATCTGTCACAATACCAGGAGGCTGATTTCCATCCTGAAGGTTAAAACTCTGCCGACTCACACGCCCTGCAAAGTCTTCTGATTCCAGAATAAGAACTTGAGTCCCCTCAAGACCGGCTGTCATCAGATCCATCTGAAAACTGCCGTTTTCATCCATAAAAACTGTATTAGTATAATCACCCATGCCAGGGATCTTCCAGGTCAGAGAGCGGACACGACTATCTTCATCCCCTTCTTCTACAGGAATACACTTTCCTTCCAGCAATAGGGAGGATCTGTAATATCCATCAGGACGGGGACTGTCTATCAGAATCCGGGGACCTTCAATCAAAACAACTGGAACTTCAACTATTTCTTCAACAGCCTCTTCAATTACAAGTTCTTCTACCACAATTTCTTCAGGTTCAGCTTCGGGAGGAGCAATTACAAGGGCCGCAGGCTCTTCTTCTAAAGGTTCCTCTTCAACAATCAGAACAGGTTCTTCTACAGGGATTTCCTCCGGGACTATAACAACCATTGGTTCTTCTACAGGAGTTTCTTCCGGGACTATAACAACCATTGGTTCTTCTACAGGAGTTTCCTCCGGAACGATTACAACCATAGGTTCTTCTACTGGAGTTTCCTCCGGAACGATTACAACCATAGGTTCTTCGACGGGAGTTTCCTCCGGAACGATTACAACCATAGGTTCTTCGACGGGAGTTTCCTCCGGGACGATAACAACCATAGGTTCTTCTACAGGAGTTTCTTCCGGGACGATAACAACCATAGGTTCTTCCACAGGAGTTTCCTCCGGAACTATAACAATCATAGGTTCTTCTACAGGAGTTTCCTCCGGGATTATTACAACTACAGGTTCATCTGCAGCAATTATGACAGGGACTTCCTCAGGAATTTCCTCCCGGGGTTCTTCAACGGCAATAATAACAGGCACATCAGGTTCAGGAACAACCGGGTCTTTACCCGGAGGTTCAATACTCTCTGATGATCTTGTAACAAAGTTTTTCCAATCGTCAGGAAGGATGGCAGATTGACCTATTTCAAGAATTAACTCTACCCCGGGTTCCGGCATAAGAGGGGGCTGATCATAGGGGAGAGCCTGTATAACAACAGGAGCATCTTCAACAAAAGTAGCCTCTGGGAGAACAAGTTCTTCCCTGACCAAAGGAGGCTCTTCGACAACAGCAGGAGCAGGCTCCATGACCTGAGGAGGCTCTTCCAATACGGCAACAGCCTCTTCTACCGGTTCAGGAGTCTTCGCCAAACCAGCAGACTTATCTCTAAACACTAATAGCAGTACAACCGTGAGAATAATTAAAGATAACAGCAGGATCTGAGTCCGCTTCAAGGATTTCATGTTTTACTCATTTTCTTCAGAACCATTACAAATCCGATGGAAAGCAAAGCCATTAGCAATACTCCCATAATCTGAATAAGCAGTGCACCCGAAGTTTTTTCACTTATTTCACTCTCAGTACCCACAACAACCTGAATCTCTGTTGCAGCACCCATCAGGAATGGAGTTGCCGATACGGTTATGGTTTCAGGTTCAACAATAACCGGTTCTAATGCATTGACCATATCTTTCAAACGAGCTCTGGACAACTTCGGAGTCATCAGACTCTGGAGCTGTGCTTCATATTCTGCTTCATTGAAGGCGATCTCATCCATTGCTCCCTTAAGAACAGTATCCGAGGTATCAAGATCTTCAATAATCCTATCAGGAACAGGTATATCAACTGCGGCAGATCCTCTTCTGTAACTGACAGGATAAGCCATAAAAGCACTAGCCTTCTCATGAGAACTGATTTCAGACATATCGGCCGAAACAAACTGTTCACCCTCTTCAGCTCTAATGGAATTACTGGATGAATAGTCATAGGTTCTGACTGATTTGTAGCTTGTAGGGGTAGTATCAGGGATGAGATCCGGCTGGAGGGTCATGATGGGGGTGGATAGACCTGAATCAGCATTAGCTCCAGTTGAAGTGAGTGTATAATCAGTATAGTTTGGGTTACCCGCAGTATCTGGATATATATCATCCGAGATTACATAGCTCTGCTCATTAAAAACATATGTAGTAGTAGTGTATGTATATACAGTATTCCCACTAGAAAGAACTGGTGTTTTATTTTGAGGTAATGAATCCGCAAGGGTTATACTACTGCCTCCGGGATAAGCATCCTTAAATGTAATTACGACTTCATCAGTATCAATTCCAGTAATTGAATCAATTGCACTCTCTTTTTCTGTATCCAGGGTAAAACCTATTGTTTTTTCATCATAGTTACCTGCCTCATCATATACCCGGAGCGTAAGAGTATTACTTCCCTGTAAAGCATCCGCCGAGTAAGTCGAATAGTCGATAGAATCGGCACTAATGTCATCAGCACTGGTTTCAGATCCAGTAAAGCTACCAAAAGTATATTGATAACCGCGGAAATTATCATCCAGATCCGACAATGACGTGCCTCCACTGCCATCATTAACACTTAGTGATATATCAGTATCCGTATCATTCGCATAACCATTGATATAGGTCGTCCCACCATCAACAACGATTCCATCACTGACAATAGTATTATTATCTGTAAATGCGAGGGTTAAATAACTGATAATGGGTGCATCATTATCATAAGTAATAGAGCTATCACTTACAGGGAGCTCATTATCGGCTCTATCATAGACTGTTGACGTAAAAGATATTGTCGTATCTTGAGTTGGCTCGACAGCAAGACTGCTGATCAATTGAGTCTTGGAATAAGATTTAATTGATCCTGCCTCTTCAAGATCCACGCT